>JBIKHX010000017.1:0-14811 GCA_044361945.1 Polaromonas sp.
GCCCGAGGGCAGCGTGATTGCCATGTCAGAGCCGGTTAACGGCGTCTTTCATGTAGACAACCCGGTGAGTGAGCTTCGCCGCTTCGGCGCCCCGGCTTAACCGAACTTGCGCACAGCATCGAGGGCCAGACCGGCGCCGATGCTGCCAAACAGATCACCCTCAACCCGGCGCGCCGCCGGCAGCAACTCGCCCACCCGCTGGCGCAGCAGCGGCACACCGCTGGAGCCGCCTGTGAAAAACACGGTGTCCACAGCCTCCGCACGCACTTGGGCATGGGTCAGCAAAGCTTGGACAGTCTGCCCGACGCGCCCGACCAGGTCCTTGATCGCCCCATCAAAAACGCTGCGTTGCAAGCCGATGTCTGCGCCTGCACCGATGCGGCTGAGGTCCAGGCTTGCAGTTTCATGATTGGACAAGTGAATCTTGGCGCTCTCAACCTGCAGTGCCAACCAGTGACCGTCTTTTTGCTGCACCAGGTTTTGCAGCGCGCTAAGCTTTGCAGGCTCACTGGCAAGCAGCGCTAACTCGCTGATGTTGGCCCAGGCTTTGCGCGTGTAGGCCTGGTAGATGGTATGCCAGGTGGCCAGATTAAAGTAAACCGCCGAGGGCATGTCCAGCCCGCTTTTAAGCCGGCTGCCCAACCCCAGCAAAGGCATCACCCCCGCCAGGCTCAAATGCTTGTCAAAGTCGGTGCCGCCAATGTGCACGCCGCCGCTGGCCAGAATGTCGTCCTTGCGATCAGGCCTGCCGGCACGCTGCGGACCCAGGCGCACCAGGGCAAAGTCAGAGGTGCCGCCGCCGATGTCGACCACCAGGACCAGCTCTTCACGGCGGATCTGTGACTCGTAGTCAAAGGCTGCGGCAATCGGTTCGTACTGAAACTCGATGTGCTTTAAGCCGGTAGCCCGTGCAATGCCGGCCAAAGTGTCCTGGGCCAGCCGGTCGGCCACCGGGTCGTCGTCCACAAAATACACAGGGCGTCCCAGCACGGCGCTGTCAAAACCCTGGCCGGCAGCCTGCTCTGCACGGGCCTTGAGCTCACCGATGAACAGCGCCAGCAATTCACGAAAAGGCAGCGCGCGGCCCATCACTTCGGTGAAGTCATCCATCAGCGAGGTGCCCAGCAGGCTCTTGAGCGAGCGCATCATGCGGCCTTCGTCACCGCTCAGGTAATCAGCCAGCGCGGCGCGACCGTAGCTGGTATGACCGTCCTCCGCATGAAAAAAGACCACCGACGGCAGCGTCAGTTTGCCGTCTTCCAGCGCGAGCAAGGCGCCTTGGTCCGGCCGGCTCCAGCCCACAGTGGAGTTGGAGGTGCCAAAGTCAATGCCGCAAGCGCGTGCGGCGCCCCGTAGCGCTGTCACCACCGTCAAGCCGGTTTCTTGAACCGACTGTCAGCCCAGGCTATCGCGCTGGTGCGACTGAGCTTGAAAGAAGCCGCTACCCGCACTTCGGCCAGCAGCTCACCGGCCTCGTTATGCGCGCTGAGCGTGGCATAGGGGTTGTCTGCGTCGGGCACGATGTCCAGCGAGACGGCCACCCGGCCGGCGGCGGCGCTGACCTCGATGTGCTGGTGCAGCTCGGCATGCAGTTGCTGCTCGTGCCGGCGCACAAACTCCGAGGCGGTTTTGACCAGCGTGCTGAAAGCCGGGCCGTCCAGCGGCTTGGGGTTCTTCTTGTCGCGGCCCATGGTCCATGGGCCGATCAGCGCCGGCTCGGGCTCGCCATCCTTGATCATGGCCACCGCCCAGCCGTCGTCGTCTTCGTTTTTGAGCACCTTCGCGGTCCAGCCGTCAGCGCGCCACAGACGGGGCTCTTGCAGCCGGGTCGGCTCATCAGCGGGTTCGAATTCGTCGGCGGACGGCAGCAAAGGGGTGTCGGTAGCGTTCAAGAGATGACAGATCGGGTAGGGTTAAAGCAGGCAGCAAACAGCGCTAGATTCTAATGTCCGGATTCCGTGTCCTTTCTGCCAGGCCGGGCAACCGAACCAGGGTACGAACCCAGAGGCCTCAGCTGTTCAGGCCGGGGGCCGCCTGCGCTGCGGCGGCGCGCAGCTTGTCTTTTTTGCTCGGGCGCTTGCCCTTGACGCCACCCGTGGACTCGCCGGTGGCGCTGCGGCTTTGCGTGGCGGCCAAAACGGGCGCAACCTCGGTCGGCTCAAAACCTGGCACCTGCTCACGCGTCACACTGAAACCCTGGCGCTTTTCAATCAGGCGCCAATGTGTTTGGTTAGCGGCGCTCACAAAGCTCACCGCCAGGCCCGACTCGCCGGCGCGTCCCGTGCGGCCTATGCGGTGCACATAATCCACGGCCGAGCGCGGCAAGTCGTAATTGACCACTACGGGCAGCTGCGCCACGTCCAGCCCGCGTGCCGCCACATCGGTCGCTACCACCACCTTGACCTCTGAATTCTTGAAGTCCAGCAAAACCTGCGTGCGCTTGCCCTGGCTCAGCTCGCCATGAAAAGGCTCAGCTGTCAGGCCTGCCTTGCGCAGCTTGTCTGCGACCATCTCGGCCGCGTGCTTGGTCGCCACAAACACCAACACCCGGCTCCAACCGCGCTGGGCAATCAAGTGGCGCAGCAACTGGGTGCGGCGGGGGGCGTCCACTTCAATCACCTGCTGGGCGATGGCCGCGATGTCCAGCACCACGGGGGCCACATCCACCCGCGCCGGGTTCTTCAGCAGCCCGGCGGCCAGCGCCTGCACAGTTGGCGGCAAGGTGGCCGAGAAAAACAGGTTGTGCCGCTTCGCCGGCAGCAGCGCCAGGATGCGCTCAAGCTCTTGCTCAAAGCCCAGGTCCAGCAGCCGGTCGGCCTCGTCCAGCACCAGGGTCTGCACAGCTGACAGCTCGAGTGCGTTGTGCTCGATCAGGTCCAGCAGGCGTCCGGGCGTGGCGACCACGATGTCGGCGCCACCACGCAAACCCATCATTTGCGGATTGATAGACACACCGCCAAACACCACCGTGACTTTGACTGCCTGCGCCTCATGCCGCGCCAGCAACCGCGCCACCTCGCCGATTTGCACGGCGAGCTCCCGCGTAGGCACCAAAATCAAAGCCCTCACCCGTCTTTGCCGGCCCGCTGGCGGTAGCTGGTTTTCTGCCAGGGCTTGCAAAACAGGCAGGCAAAACGACAGCGTCTTGCCCGAGCCGGTTTCGGCCGAGACCAGTACGTCGCGCCCGGCCAGCACCAGGGCAATCGCCTGGGCCTGCACCGGCGTGGGGGTGTCAAAGCCCTGGTCGGCCAGTGCGCGAAGAAGGGTCGGCGACAGACCGAGAAAAGAAAAGGACATGCTGAAGAAATTCTGAGCCGCCGGGGCTCTGGCAGGGGTCGACCGGACCCACGCAAGCGGTGAGGCGAAGCTGCGAGTTTACGCGCCGGCACTGAGAGGTCGGGTCGCAGGCCGCATAATCGTGGCCTTCCAGGGGCACCTGCCAGGCGCCGCACTGTACCTAACCGCATGCTGCAGCTTTAAGGTCTTCCGTGAGAAAAACGTTCAAACTTCAGGTCGAAGGCAAACACCCGGACCGTGTGCTTGACGCCATCAAACACGAGGTGCGCAAGTACGTCAAACGCCAGCGCCGCGTGCCGCTGCCGGCCGGTGTGGACTTCTGGGACTTTGACTGCAAGTTCGGCAGCGCTGAAGAAAGCGCAGAGCCTGTGCACCTGGCCGAAATCATTCAACGCATGGATGCGGCCGCTGCCGAAGGCGCCGGACAAGTTTTTGTTGAAATGGTGGCCAAGGAAGGCCGCCGCCGTGTGCGCCCTGCGGGTGAGTTAATGGCAACGCAGGCTGGTGGTTTTGACGACCCCAATCCCGAAGGCGGCAAAGACGACAACAATGGCAACGACAACAATCACCTTAGGCCCTGATGTCGAACTCCGCGTCGCCCATGTAGCGGTGCGGGCCCAAGGCCGCCGTCAGCGCGGCTGACTCTGCCGCCTGCCACTGGGTGAAGAGCTCCAGTTCTTCGGTGCTCAAGGCATCGGCTGATGGCGTGTCGCCATGCAAAGCCACCAGCCGGCGGTAAATCGTGAACACCGGCAGAACCAATGCGGCATCGCCCAGCGCATCGTTCAAAGCCTTGCAAAAGCGTTGCTCCGCCTGACGTTTTTGTTCGTCGCTCACATCCTCGTAAGCAAACAAACGCACGGTGTAGCTCAAGGCAAGCCTTGCGCTGACATGGCCTGACCCAGCTGCACCGGCCCGCCGGCCTGCCATGCGGGGTTGAACTGCATAGCCCCAGCGGGAAACAACATCACCACCGTGGAGCCCAGCAAAAACCGACCCATTTCCTCGCCCTTTTTCAGCAGCACCGGAGCGCTCTGGCCATCGTAATGCCATTGGCGAAGGGTGTTTTGACGATCCAGCACGCCGTGCCAGACTGTGGCCATGCTGCCCACGATGGTGGCGCCCACCAGCGTCAGAACCATGGGGCCCAGCGCGGTTTCAAACACACAGACCACACGCTCATTGCGCGCAAACAAGCCGGGTACGCCGCGCGCGGTGACCGGGTTCACCGAAAACAAATCGCCAGGGACATAGACCATTTGCAGCAAGCGGCCATCGCAGGGCATGTGAATGCGGTGGTAGTCGCGCGGGCTGAGGTAGAGGGTGGCAAAACTGCCGCCGCGAAACTGCGCGGCCAGCGATGCGTCTCCGCCGACCAGCGCGGTGGTCGAGTACTGGTGTCCCTTGGCCTGGAAAATCTGCTCACCCTCTATCGTGCCGAACTGGCTGATGGCGCCGTCCACAGGGCAGATCAGCGTGGCGTCGGCCAAGGGCCGGGCACCGGGCCGCAGGGCCCGGGTGAAAAAATCATTGAAGCTCAAATAGCTGCCGATGTCCGGGTTGGCCGCCTCGGCCATGTTCACCTGGTACTTGCCGACGAACCAGCGAATCAGCGCCGTGGTCACTCGGCCGCGCTGGCGCGAAGCCACCCAACCGGCAAAAGCCGTGAGCACTTGTTTGGGCAAGAGGTACTGGGCAAAAACTTTGAAGCTGTCAGACACACAAGCTCACGGATCAGATTGGAAAGCGCTTATCTTAAAGGCCACATTCATTGGGCACCCGGCCCAGGCACTGTGCTTGACGGCAAGCATTCAGCTCAGTAAGCTCTCGCGATGCGCTTTTGTTCGACTCCGCCCTTTTTTGCACCTTCATGGTTTGCCGTTTTGATGGCTTCAACCCTGACGATGGGCACCCCGGCGCAAGCAGCACCCGCCGTTGACGAACTTGACAACTGGCTGGCCAACAAAGGCATGCTTTCGCAAATGTCGCAGGCCAGCCAAAGCGTCACCAACAAAGCCTCTGAGCTGGTGGTTCATGCCATGGGATTTCTGGGCGTGCCTTACCAGCGCGGCGGCGGCACGGTTGAAACCGGTTTTGACTGCAGCGGCTTTGTCAAAGCCATATTCGAGCAGACCGTCGGACTGGTGCTTCCCCGCAAAGCCGAACAACAAGCCGCTGACACGCAGCGCATCGACAAAAAAGAACTGGTACCCGGCGATCTGGTGTTTTTCAACACCATGCACCGGGCCTACAGCCACGTTGGCATTTATGTTGGCGATGGCAAGTTCATTCACTCGCCCAAGCCTGGCGCAGAAGTACGCATTGAAAGCTTGGCTGCCGCCTACTGGAACCGTCGCTTTGACGGTGCCCGCCGCGTTGGCAACGGCGCTGAAGAAGTGGGCAAGGCCGCAGTCGTCTTGAAATAATGGCCTGGCCGGGCTGCTAAGGCGGTTAAAGAGCTCCCACACAGAAAATCGAACCCACCGGAGTTAGCGGATACCCTAATGAAAGATTGACGCCTGCCCGTTCTGGCTGAGCTAGCATAGAAGAATCTTTTCGCTATCTCTTTAGGAGTATCCATGTTCAAGTTCAATCGTCTGCTGACCGCGCTGGTCTGCGTGGGCACTTTCGCCTTTTCTGCATCTGCCGCCGCTCAGGGTCGCCTGACTCTTTATTGCAGCTCTGATGAAGCCTGGTGCCAGCAAGCCAAAACTGAATTTGAAAAAGCCAGCGGTGTCAAAGTGGACATGACACGCAAGAGCTCCGGCGAGACCTATGCCCAGATCAAGGCAGAGTCGGCCAACCCCAAGGGTGACGTGTGGTGGGGTGGCACGGGTGACCCTCACCTGCAAGCGGCCGAAGAGAACCTGACACAGGCCTACGTTTCCCCCAACCGCCGCCGCATCGCTGAATTCGCCATGAACCAGGCCAAGGCTTCCAAAGACCGCACCATCGGCATTTATTCCGGTGCGCTGGGCTGGGGCTACAACGAAGAGTTGGTCAAAAAGCAGGGCCTGCCAGCGCCGCTTTGCTGGGCTGACCTGATCAAGCCTGTTTACAAAGGCAAGATCCAGATCGCTAACCCGAACTCCTCAGGCACGGCTTACACCGCTTTGGCCACCCTGGTCCAGATGATGGGCGAAGCCGAGGCCTTCAAATACCAAAAGGCCCTGCACAAAAACATCAACCAATACACCAAGTCAGGCTCAGCGCCTATCAAGGCCGCTGGTTCCGGCGAAACCGTGGTGGGCATTGTTTTCCTGCATGACGCCGTGGCTGTAGCCGCTGCTGGTTTTCCCATCAAGTCGGTCACGCCTTGTGAAGGCACCGGCTACGAAATCGGCTCCATGAGCATCATCAAGGGCGCCCGAAACGTGGACAACGCCAAGAAGTTCTACGACTGGGCTTTGACCGCCGAATCACAAGGCCGCGCCAAAGACGTCAAATCCTTTCAGGTGCCGTCCAATCTGGACGCTGCAGTCTCGCCACTGGCGCCTGATCTGTCCCGCATCAAACTCATCAACTACGACTTTGTGAAATACGGCTCGTCCGCCGAGCGCCGGCGTTTACTCAAGAAGTGGGACGATGAAGTGGGCTCCTTGCCCAACAACTGATTGAGCATTTTTCCTCGATGAAATCTGTTGGCTTGGACAGGCCCGCACTGGGCCTGCTCCTGGTTTTTCTGGCGGGCGTTGCTCTTTTCCCCTGGTACATGCTGCAAGACGGCTTCTGGAGTTTCCAGTGGTTGTCAGGCTATCCGCTGTACCCGGAGCACGCGCCGGCATTGTTTCTTCTGCTTCAGGGCAAAAACCTCTGGCTGGCGCCTGTGGTGGCCATTGCGTTTGCGGGTCTGGCCGCAAGCCTGGCACCCTTGCAAGCGCGTGTACGCGGCGAGCTGATCGGCTGGCTGGGCTTGCTGGGCCTGGTCTACATGGTGTGCCAGGGCTACAGCTTTGGCTTGCAGGGCTGGTCTTTCAATGTCTTGGGTGATTGGTTCGGGCCGACCGAGCAGCGGCAGTTTGGCATGGGCTACGGCGCGATCGTGGCGGGCATGTGCATGCTGTGGATGCTCACCTGGGGCCTGTCGGTCAGCGGACGCATCACGCAAGACCCTTTTGTGTCCGGCTGCCTGGGCAGCATCATTGGCCTGGTGGCCTTGTTCATCATGTTGCCGGTGTTTCAAATGCTCCTGGCGGCATTTCGGGGCGAGGACGGTCTGGCCCTGGGCGCGCTGCTGGACCGCCTGCTGGACCCGAAGATCTGGCGTCTGCAGTGCCTCAATGGCGTAGGCCAATGCGGCGTGGCCTGGAACTCACTGGCCCTGGCCATTGCCGTCGGCCTGGGCAGCACCGTGCTGGGCCTGGCTTTTGCGCTAGTACTGACGCGCACGCGTGTGCCTTTCAAGGGATTTTTCAAATCCCTGTCACTGCTGCCCATCATCACGCCGCCTTTTGTCATCGGCTTGTCGGTGATTTTGCTGCTGGGCCTCTCGGGCGTGGTCACGCAGTGGATCGGGCAGGTTTTTGGTATTGAGCCAAGCCGCTGGATTTACGGCTTTTGGGGCGTCTTTCTGGCGCAGTTGCTGGCCTTCACGCCCATCAGTTTCATGGTGCTCATTGGTGTGGTCGAGGCCATCAGCCCGGCCATGGAAGAGGCCTCGCAAACCTTGCGCGCCAACAACTGGGTGACATTCAGGACGGTCACCTGGCCGCTGATGCGTCCGGGCCTGGCCAATGCCTTCTTGCTGGGCTTCATCGAAAGCATGGCCGACTTCGGCAACCCGCTGGTGCTGGGCGGCAATTTCAGCGTCTTGTCTACCGACGTGTTTTTTGCGATTGTGGGTTCACAAAACGACCAGGGCCGTGCCGCCGTGCTGGCCATCATCTTGTTGGCGTTCACCGTGGGTGCATTTGTGCTGCAAAACGTGTGGCTGGGCAAAAAACGCTACATCACCGTCAGCGGCAAAGGCGACGGCGGCATGCATCCGCCCCTGCCCCGCTTCATCAGTGCCGGCGCGATTGCCATCACGCTGGTCTGGACCGTCTTTACCCTGGTCATTTACTTCATGATTATTTACGGCAGTTTTGTGGAGTTGTGGGGCCGGGACTGGTCGCTGACCCTCAAGCATTACATCAAGGGATTTGAAATTGCTTTCAATGACTTTGGTCTGCACTGGAAAGGTTCGGCCTGGAGCAGCCTGGCAACCACCTTGACCATTGCCGTGGTGTCGGCGCCGCTGACAGCGGCCATCGGCCTCATCACGGCCTGGCTACTGACTCGCCAGCAGTTCGCGGGCAAACAGATGTTTGAGTTCGGCACCATGCTCAGCTTTGCCATACCGGGCACGGTCATCGGCGTGAGTTACATCGTTGCCTTCAACGTACCGCCTATCGAGTTGACCGGCACCGCAGCCATTTTGGTGATCTGCTTTGTGTTTCGCAACATGCCGGTGGGTGTGCGCTCCGGCATTGCTTCGCTTTCTCAGATTGACAAGAGCCTGGACGAAGCCTCGCTGACTTTGCGGGCTTCTTCGGCAACCACCTTCAGGCGCATCACCCTGCCCCTGATACGGCCGGCCATCTTGTCGGCGCTGGTCTACAGCTTTGTGCGCACCATGACAGCCATCAGCGCGGTGATTTTTCTGGTCAGCGCGCAGCATGACATGGCCACCAGTTACATCATCGGCCGTGTTGAAAACAACGAATACGGCATTGCCATCGCTTACTCCACGGTGTTGATCGTCATCATGCTGCTGGCCGTCCTGATGTTCCAGGCCATCACCAAGGGCCGCCAACTCGGTCGTCGCGGCATGCGCGACAGCACTTCTACCGCTGCATTTGCAGGATCGACATGAAACCACTTTCTCTTCCAAATTCGGCTTCGGTGGTGCTGGAACAGGTTGTCAAACGCTACAACCCGAAAGGACCTGCCGCTGTGGACAATGTCTCGCTGCGGTTTGAAGCTGGTAGCCTGACCACCCTGCTCGGCCCTTCAGGCTGCGGCAAAACCACCACCTTGCGCATGATTGCCGGGCTGGAGACCGCGACCTCGGGGCGGATCCTGATCGGTGACAAAGATGTGACCCGGATGCCCGCCACCGAGCGTGATGTCTCCATGGTGTTTCAGTCTTATGCGCTGTTTCCGCACATGCGGGTGAGCGAAAACATACGCTATGGGCTGGAAGTCAGCCGCATTCCCCGCGATGTGATGGAGGCCAAGACCCGGGAAGTGATGAAGCTCATGGGTCTGGAAACACTCGGTCAGCGGTATCCGCACGAGCTCTCAGGCGGTCAACAGCAGCGCGTGGCCGTGGCCAGGGCCTTGGTGCTCGAACCCATGGTCTTGCTGTTTGACGAGCCGCTCTCCAACCTGGACGCCAAGCTGCGCCGGCGAGTGCGTCAGGAAATCCGTGAATTGCAGCAGTCTTTGAAGCTCACAGTCATCTATGTCACGCACGACCAGGAAGAAGCTCTGGCTGTGTCCGACACGATTGTGGTGATGAACAACGCTGTGGTGGCGCAAATCGGCAGCCCGCGCGAGCTGCATGAGCGCCCCACCAGCTGCTTTGTGGCGGACTTCATTGGCGAGGCCAATGTGCTTCCCTGCCAGATTCTGGACTCGGGTCCGCAAGGCACCCGCGTGCAACTGGGCCAGCTGCAGTTGACCTTGCAAGGCCAAACCCCGCGCCGCGGCGCAGGCCATGTGGCCGTGCGCCCCGGCCGCATTGCCTTGCATGCCCAAACCGCCGGGGTGCAGACAGCGCTGCTGGAGGCGACCTTGGCCAAGTCCAGCTACCTGGGCGAATACTTTGAGCACACTGTGCAAACTGAGCTGGGCGAGGTGCTGGTGGCCAGCGGCAACACCACCGAGCAACTCAGCCCCGGTCAGGCCGTGGGCCTGGGTTTCAGCCCCGACACCGTGGTCTTGCTGCAGGACTGAAGGCGCCGCCCCGGTGCCTGCACCGGTTTTACAGGGGTGCCAGCGGGATGCCGGACAGCGCGCTGACTTCCTGCGCCAGCAAGGCGTTGGTAGCCAGCACCTCGTTGCCATGGGCAATGGCGCCCGGCGTCCAGAAATCATTCACACGACCGCCCGCTTCTTCCACCAGCAGCAGACCGGCAGCCACGTCCCAGGAGTTGATGTGTGACTCTGCATAGGCTTCGGTGCGGCCCGCAGCCACATAAGCCAGGCCCAAGGTACCCGAACCGGCCCGGCGCACCGCGCAACCGGCTTCAACGCCGGAAGAGACCAGATTCAGGTACGGTTCAGGCGCAGTCCGGTTAGACCAGCCGATTTCAAAAGTGGCCGCCGTCAGGGAAGCCACACTGCTGACTCGGATGGGCGCGCCATTCAGACGGGCACCATGCCCGCGTTCGGCCAGGAAAAGCTCGTCGTGCAAGGCATCGTAGACAGCGCCCACCATCACGCGCCCGTTCTCCAGAAATCCAAGCGAAATGCAACAGTGCGGAATCTGCCGGGCAAAGTTGGCCGTGCCATCAATCGGGTCCACAATCCACAGCCGCGGCGCTTCGGTCAGGCCGCCCGTTTCCTCGCCCATCACGGCGTCTTCAGGGAAATGCCACGCAATGGCTTGTTTGACATAAGCCTCCACCGCGCCGTCTGTAGCGGTCAGATAGTCCTGACGGCCTTTGAGCGAATAAGCCGGCCGTTGAGGGTCGTGAAAAGCTGTGCGGATCATGGCGCCGGCAGCGCGCACAACTTCTTCGGCAACGCGTGAAACTTCTTGGAGGGTGGTCATCGTACAGACAGTCAATGTGAGTCAATAAGTCTTTGAAGTTAACATAAAGCTGCTAACGATTCAGTCAGGTGAACCCTAGCGATGCAGTCGAAAAAAATTTCTAAATCACGCACGGCGGCAATGCCATGCAAAATAACTGCATGAATATCCTGCTCATTGAAGATGAACAACGCATCGCTGACTTCATTGTCACGGGCTTCGAATCTGCCGGTTTCGTGGTTCATCACGAAATTGATGGTTTCAGAGGACTGAATACCGCGCTGATCAAAAACTTTGATGCCCTTGTGCTGGATGTGGCCCTGCCCATGATGGACGGGTTTCAGATCTTGACTGAAATACGGCGCAAGGGACTGAGCACGCCGGTGATCCTGCTGACAGCCAAAACCGACCTGGCAGACCGCCTGAGCGGATTTGAGCTCGGTGCTGACGACTTTTTAGTCAAGCCCTTCTTTATTGAGGAGCTGCTTGTACGCGTCAAAATAATGATCGCCAGAAAATCGGGCAGCGATGCCAGCACCATTTCACAAAGTGGCATCACACTTGATCGTTTTAGCCGGGTGGCCAAATGGGGTATGCGCAGCAGTGTATTGACACAGAGGGAGTACGTGCTGCTGGAGTGCCTGTTGTTGTCGCCGGGTCAGATTTTCTCCAGGCAGCAAATCCTCAAGCAAGTCTGGAATGTAGATTTCGACCCCGGCACCAACGTGGTGGACGTCTGCATTCAAAGACTTCGCAAAAAGCTGTCCAACCTCGACCCGGATGCGCTTGAAGTTTTTCCCATTGAGACCATCCGGGGCGTAGGCTACCGGCTCAACAACCCTTAAACACCATGCGCCGTTCTTTTCGAATGCATGTTTTTCTGGCTGTGGCGCTGTGCGTTGTAGCCTTCAGCGGGGCCTCGAGGCTGCTGGTGGCCAACTCGGCGTTTGAGCCCTTACATGGTCATTTCAGCGAAGTGCTGGCCCGCCACGCGGCGCGTGAACTGCGGGCTGCCCCGGGCCCGCTCAATACCGAGCAGATCAAAAGCTACCTGGAAAAATCCCTGGACGACCTACGGCCCGGTGAAATGCTGGTCTGGGCAGATAAAAATCCGGCAGCCACAGACGCTGCAAAAGCCTTGGCTCTAAAGCTGGCAGCCGCAGCCCCCGTCTGGACACCGTTGGATGGACAAAGCACGGCTCAGCCCTTTGAAATGGCCGATCTCCAGGCCGATACGCAGGACTGGCGCATTCTGCGGACTCCGCACCTTCAAGGTCAGTTTTATGTGGCTGTTGAAAAAAATGTATTGGCCAGGTCAGCAGAAGGTATCTTGCAAACCCGCGACGGTATCTTGCGCAACCTTTGGCCCATGTTGCTGGTCTTCGTTGTGTTGGTCACGATGGTGTTGACGAGAGCTGCTCTGAAGCCCGTTCAAACGCTGCAAAATGCT
Source organism: Polaromonas sp. (assembly GCA_044361945.1). Taxonomy (GTDB): domain Bacteria; phylum Pseudomonadota; class Gammaproteobacteria; order Burkholderiales; family Burkholderiaceae_C; genus Polaromonas. The sequence continues at coordinate 12,486 of JBIKHX010000017.1, forward strand.
TTTTCGATCATTGACATCAAGAACCCGACCGCGCACATCTCCCCTGAGCAGCATTACCGTGAATTTGCCGGTTTCATTGGCTACTTCAACGCGTTAATTGACCGTTTAAGGGGTAACTACGCACTGGCAGCCCGGTTTTCAAGCGACGCCGCCCACGAATTGCGCACACCCCTGACCATCATCCGGGGCTACCTGCACCGGCTGGTGAACCAGGCTCCCGACAGATCAGAGTTGCAAATTCAGCTCTCGCTGGTGGCCGAAGAAGTCGAGCGGCTCATTTCAATTTCAAACAAATTGCTGGTGCTGTCAGAAGCCGATGCCGGCCGAGTGAGCCTGGACATGCAGCCCGTCAAGCTCAACGACATGGTCGGCGAGATGGTCGATGACCTCAAGGCCCAGCACCGGGAGCTGTCTTTTTCAATGGACATGCCCAGTGGCATCACCTTCGTGGCCGACCAGGATCTCATTTGGCAGCTCACCAGCAATTTGTTTGGCAATGCTGTGAAGTACAACCGGCCCCAAGGCCAGGTTCAATTCAAAGCGCTAATAAGCGATAACAAGCTCGTGTTCAGCCTTAGCAACACCACGCATTTGTCTACATCGGGGCTGGACGAGCGTATTTTTGAGCGCTTTTACAGGTACCGCGAAACCGACCAGCAGGAATTCACTCAGGTTGCGGGTTCTGGCCTGGGCTTAAGCCTGTGCCGGGAAATTGTCACTGCGCACGGCGGCACCTTGATCCTGAATGTCGAAAGTGACAATTGGGTGACATTCGAGTGCACCTTTCCCTGCGGCAATTGACAGGATTACAAAGCCGTAATAAATCATTACGATGAGAGTGAAAACAATGCGCCTTAAAGTGCATATTTTTAACATGATTCAACTTTTAACAAAGGTTGCATCATGCGTTGTTCATTCGTCTACCTCATCTTGTCATTTGTCTTGCTCGCACCGAGCCTGAGTCAGGCCCAGGATGAAGGCTGTGAAAAATTCTCTAGCAAAGACAAGCAGGTTATCTGTATGGCTTCGATCAAAAAAGAAATCAAAGTCTGTGACGGCATGTCGTCCGACAACGGCAAGTATTTTTGCCAGGCCGTTTCAACGGGCAACTCCTACCCTTGCGAAAAAATCGTCGGCAACCGCTCCCATTGCCTGGCCTTGGTGCGCGATAAGCAGCGCAGAGGCTAAAAATTTCTTGAGGGTTTGTAGAAAATTAAACAACGCGCCGCAAGGCGCGTTTTTACTTGCAGACCAGCGAAACTGGCGTTCATAACGACCCCGCCATCTAGAGCCGTTGGTTCCGTTTGATAACATTGAAAGTTAAACCCCCTAAGGCAGGAGAGTTCGATGTTGATCAAACGCATTATTGACGTGACTGAAAAGTGTTTTCTGGTCACTATCGCCCTTTTCACGGTCGGCGCCATGGTGCAAGAAGTCATGTTGCTGATCGAACAGCGCAGCGTTGCGCTGAAGGATCTGCTGCTGATGTTCATCTATGCCGAAGTTTTGGGCATGCTTGGCGCGTTTTATAGCAGTCACAAGATTCCAATCACCATTCCATTGTTCATTGCCATGACGGCATTGAGTCGTCTGATCATCCTCCAGGGCAAGGACGGAGACCCCTCTATACTTTTGTACGAAAGCGGCTCTATTTTGCTGATTGCGGTGGCCTGCTGGGTGATCAGCAATTTGCGCGAGCGCGATTGACTCCAGGAAGGTCTGCGCGAATTCCAAGCGCATGCGAGAATAATTCCAATAAACAAAACTAATTTCAACAGGCATCCCTATGACCACCGTGAAAACATGCTTAGCGCAAAAGCCTCAACCCATTGTCACCATCAGCGTTGGGCCCGATGAAAAAGTGGTCGTTGCTCTGCAACTGATGCGAGATAAAAGAGTGCGGGCGATCCTGGTCATCAAAGACGATAAGTTGCTGGGCATCCTCACACAGGGCGACTGCGCCATCAAAGTGCTTTTACCTGGCCTGGATGCCAAGCAAGTGCTGGTCAAAGATGTCATGACGGTCGACCCCGTCACTGTCAAGCTTCAGGACCCCATCGAGGCCTGCACGGGCTTGATGGCGTCGCGCAACTTTCGCCATCTGCCCGTCGTGGAAGCCGGGCGTGTCGTCGGCGTGATTTCAATTGGTGACGTCGTCAAAGACAGCATTCGCCAAATGGGCCAGCAAATCGGTTTTTTAGAGACCTATATCAAGGGTCACAGCGCTTAAATTTTCTGCCGCCTCCAGTGCTTTGTAGCGCATTGACCCTCAGCCACCCGATCGCCGTCTCGCTTTTGGGTCGCTTTTGCTTAGCCTTTCCCAAAT
>JBIKHX010000206.1:0-4556 GCA_044361945.1 Polaromonas sp.
CAGGTGCTTTTACTTTTTGCCGCTTTGCACCGACAGACCGACACGCAAAACACCGGCGCGTTGCAGCGCATCCATGACATCGACCACGGTTTCGTAGGGGATGGATTTGTCTGCGCTGATCACCACGGGCGATGGCTGCTGGCCTTGCGGCACGGCAGGCTGCAGGCGCTTAACGCTGTTGCCGACCTCGCTGAGCTGGGTCGTGACAGGCGTGCCGTCAATCTTGATCTGGATGACCTTGTTTTTGTCGATCAGCACTTCGATGGGTTTGGGTGGCTGAGCCGGCGCTTTGCCGACGCGGGGCAGGGCAATCACGCTGGGCGTGATCAGCGGTGCGGTCACCATGAAGATGATGAGCAGCACCAGCATCACGTCGATGAAGGGCACCATGTTGATTTCGCTGATGGTGCGGCGGCCGCGGCCGCGAGAGTTGACTGCAGGCATGTGTCGTGCTCCTTGAAGGCGCGGGCGGCTCAGTGGCCGGAGGCCGACTGCGCGCCCAGGTTGCGCTGCAGGATGTTGGAGAACTCTTCAATGAAGGTCTCGAGTTTGTTGGCTACGCGGTCAATGTCATGCGCAAACCGGTTGTAGGCGACCACGGCCGGGATGGCGGCAAACAGAGCGATGGCTGTGGCCACCAGGGCTTCGGCAATGCCGGGCGCCACACTGGCCAGCGTGACTTGCTCGAGTGCAGCTAAGCCCGTGAAGGCGTGCATGATGCCCCAGACGGTGCCGAAGAGCCCGATGTAAGGCGAGACAGAGCCGACAGTCGCCAGAAAAGAGAGGTTGGATTCGATGCTGTCGAGCTCGCGCTGGTAGCTGGCACGCATGGCGCGGCGCGCGCCGTCGAGCAAAGCGCCTGCGTCCAGCACACGGCGTTCACGCAGTTTTTGATACTCCCGCATGCCGCTGGCGAAAATGCGCTCCATCGGGCCGGTGCCGCGGGCGTTTTGCGTGGCGGCTGCAAACAACTCGTTGAGGCTGGTGCCTGACCAGAAGTCGCGGTCAAACTCGTCGTTGAGCGCGGCCACCCGCCGCAGTGCCACGATTTTGCGGAAGATGGCGGCCCAGCTGGCAATCGAGATAGCCACCAGCAGCGCGACCACGGCTTGCACCACCCAACTGGCGTTCAGGATGAGATGGATGATTGAAAGATCTTGGTTCATGAGCGTTTCTCCAGACTGTCCAAAATAGAAGTAGGTAAGCGTGCGGGCTTGAGGCTTGTGGCGTTGACCCAACCAATGCGAATGCTGGCTTCGGCCAGCAATTGCGGTTGACCAGGCGTTTTTAAAAAAGCCTGCTGCTGTATCGTCATAGAAGCGCGTCCGCTTTCAAGCAGTCCAGCCGTCACGATGATTTCATCGTCCAGCCGACATGGTAACAAGTGACGCACCTGTGTTTGACTGACGATGAACATGCCGCCGCTTTGCGCGCGCAAAGCCTGCTGCTCAATGCCCAGAGAGCGCAACCACTCGGTACGCGCACGCTCAAAAAATTTAAGGTAATTGGCATAAAAAACGATGCCGCCGGCGTCTGTGTCTTCCCAGTAGATTCGCAGCGTCCAGCTGAAAGGGGGCAGCGCCGGCTTAGCCAAGAATCGCCTCCAGGCGTGCCACGGCTTCTTGCAAATGCGCCATCGAGCTGGCAGTTGAAAACCGGATGTACTTGGCCGGCGCAGCCTGGCCGAAGTCGCGCCCGGGCGCGACAGCCAGGCGGGCGCGCTGCATGAGTTCAAAAGCAAAGTCCCAGCTGCCGCCGGTACCGTCCGGCTGGCCGCTGCGCAGTACCAGTTGTTGTACGGCGTCGCTGCAGTCGGCGTAGGCGTAAAAAGCGCCGTCGGGCATCACAGGCACCGTCAAGCCCAGGCGGTTGAGTTCGGGAATGAAGTAGTCGCGCCTGGCTTTGAACTCGGCGCGGCGGCGTTCGTACTCGGCCAGGCTCTCGGGCTCAAAACAGGCCAGGGCCGCGTGTTGGGCCACGGTGCTCGGGCAGATGAAGAGGTTTTGCGCCATGCGCTCAATCACCGGGGCGAGCGCCTCGGGCACCACCAGCCAGCCGAGCCGCCAGCCGGTCATATTGAAGTACTTGGAAAAACTGTTGACGCTGATGATGCTCTGGCCCAGCTCCCCGGACATGGCCAGCGCCGTCTGGCCAAAGCGCTCTTCGTAGCTCAGGCCCAGGTAAATCTCGTCCATGAGCGTGATGCCGCCGCGGCTGTGCACCAGGCTGTGCAGGCGCTGCAATTCGTCGGGCGCAATCGAAGTGCCGGTCGGATTCGAAGGCGATGCCAGCAGCACGCCGCGTGTCTGCGCACCCCAGGCGGCGTCAACCTTGTCTGCGGTGAGCTGAAAGCGTTCTGCCGCCGAGGTCGGGATCAAGGTGGCGCGCCCCTCTGCGGCGCCCACAAAATGCCGGTTGCAGGGATAGCTCGGGTCCGGCATCAGGATCTCGTCTCCCGCTTCGATCAGGGCCAGGCAAGCCAGGTGCAGTGCCGCCGAGGCGCCGGCCGTGACGATGATGCGGCTTGGTGCGACATGGACACCAAAGCGGCTGACGTACCACTCGCTGATTTTTTCTCGCAGCGCCGGCAAGCCGGTGGCCTGCGTGTACTGTGTGTGGCCTTGCGAGATGGCGCGCGCTGCAGCTTCCTGCACCAGCGGCGGTGCGCTGAAGTCAGGCTCGCCGATGTTTAAAAAAATCATTGGCCGGCTGCTGCCGGCAAACTGTGCCGCCAGCGCAGAGGCAGCTTTGGCCACCTCCATCACATAGAAGGGCTCAATTTTTTGGGCGCGATTGGAAATTCTCACCACAGCGCCCGGTCTCAGCGCTTTCTGTCGCCGGCCACCTCTGCGGGCCGCAAGCTGGGCGCGAGTTGGTTGAGCACGCCGTTGACCCACTTGTGGCCGTCGGTGCCGCCAAAAGCCTTGGCCAGCTCGATGCACTCGTTGAGGATGACGCGCCAGGGGACGTCCGGGCAGTGCTGCATTTCGTAAGCGCCTATCCACAGCACGGCATGCTCGACGGGCGAGATCTCGTTCATCTTGCGGTCCAAGAACGGCAGGATGGCGGCGTCCAGCGCCACTGCGTCTTTAATGCAACCATGCAGCAAAGCGTCAAAGTGAACAGCATCCGCTTTGTGAAAACCGACCAGATCGCGCGTGAAGGCATCGATGGCATCAGCTTGATTCCGGCCCACCAGGTGCTGGTAAAGCGCCTGCAGTGCGAACTCGCGTGCGCGGGTTCGTGCTGATTTGTCAGCGGCTTTTTTCACGCCCGTGTCGGTCAGGCCGGTGCGGCTCTGCGGGGGGCGTTTGGGAGCGGTGGTCATGTTCATTTCAGGAAAGATCGTCGAGCAAGTTGGCCATTTCGATGGCGACGCGGGCAGCATCGCGGCCTTTGTCCTCTTGCCGGGCCTGGGCCTGGGGGAGATTTTCAGTGGTCAGGATGGCGTTGGCGATCGGTATCCGGTAGTCCAGCGCCAGCCGGGTGACAGCGGCGCCGCTTTCGTTGGCCACCAGCTCAAAGTGATAGGTCTCGCCGCGGATGATGCAGCCCAGCGCGATCAGCGCGTCGTAGTTTTCGGTTTCGGCCAGCGCTTGCAAGGCCAGCGGCACTTCGAGTGCGCCGGGTACCTTGACATGGTGGATTTGCGCAGCTGCTACGCCGTGCACTTGCAGCTCAGCGATGCAGGCGGCGGCCAGCGCATGGGTGACGCCTTCGTTGAAGCGCGCCTGCACGATGCCGATGGACAGTCCCTGTCCCTTGAGTGGCGCGGCCTGGCCTTTGTCTGCTTCAAACACGTTGGGTGTCCTTCATGGCTTGTTGATGTAGCCGGCAATTTCCAGACCGTAACCTGTCATGCTGGGCATGCGGCGCGGGTTGCCCATGAGTCTCATTTTGTGAACACCGCAGTCACGCAAAATTTGCGCGCCTATGCCGTAAGAGCGCAAGTCCATGCGGCCGCGCTCAGGTGCGTGGCTGGCCTTGGCCGTGCCTTCAAACTGGGCCAGCAGTTGCGCGCCGCTTTCGCCGCAGTTCAGCAGCACCACCACGCCCCGGCCCTCGGCGGCCACGTGCTGCAGGCTTTGGTCCAGGCTCCAGGAGTGCATGGTGCGGCCGACTTCAAGTGCGTCAAACACTGACAGCGGCTCGTGCACGCGCGCGGCCACGGTTTCGTCTGCGGCCCACTGGCCTTTGACCAGCGCCATGTGCACGCCCTGGCTGGGTTTGTCTTTGAAAGCGTGCGCAGTGAATTCACCAAACGCTGTTTGCAGCGTGCGGGTACCGATTTTTTCGATCAATGATTCATGTCTGCTGCGGTGTTCGATCAAATCGGCAATGGTGCCAATCTTCAGGCCATGCGCCTGGGCAAAAACCAGCAGGTCGGGTAGGCGCGCCATGGTGCCGTCGTCGTTCATGATCTCGCAGATCACCGATGCCGGCGAGCAGCCGGCCATGGCCGCCAGGTCGCAACCGGCTTCGGTGTGACCGGCGCGCATCAGCACACCGCCGTCCACCGCTTGCAGCGGGAAGATGTGACCCGGTTGCACCAGGTC
>JBIKHX010000207.1:0-4536 GCA_044361945.1 Polaromonas sp.
TTGTCATCCTAGACCGCGACGGCACGATCAATCGTGACAGTGACGACTACATCAAGTCGCCCGATGAGTGGCAAGCCCTGCCCGGTGCGCTGGAAGGCATTGCCAGACTGACGCATGCAGGCTGGCGCATTGTCATAGCCTCTAACCAATCGGGCTTGGGGCGTGGCTTGTTTGATGTGGCGGCGCTCAACGCCATGCATGCCAAGATGAACAAGCAGCTGGCCGCCATGGGCGGGCGTATTGACGCGGTGTTTTACTGCCCGCACACCCCCGACGAAAACTGCCGCTGCCGCAAACCCCTGCCCGGGCTTTTTGAGCAAATCGGTCAGCGCTATGGCGTGCCACTCAAGGGTGTTCCTGCATGCGGTGACACGGTGCGTGACGTGACGGCCGGCGCCAGTGCCGGTTGCGAGCCGCATCTGGTCTTGACCGGCAAGTCCAGCGCTTTTCTAGCGGGTGGCCAACCTGAAGGCTTGCCGGCCGGCACGCGTCTGCACCGTGACTTGTCTGCCTTTGCGGACTTCTTGCTCGAGCGCAGCACCCTAGGTGGCTTCGAGCCGCCGGCCGCGCATCCCGCAACCTGAAACTTGTTTTAAAGACCGCCATGCCACTCATCCGCTCCATCGTTCATTTGCTTTGGATGGTTGTCACTGTGATCCCTTGGGCGCTGGCAGTGTTGGTGGCAGCACCCTTCATGAGCAGTACCCGCATTTATTGGTTGTGCGCCGGCTGGCTGCGCATGGCAGTGACCGGCGGCACCGTGATCCTGGGCATTCAGAACCGCGTCACCGGTATGGAAAACCTGCCCACCGGCCAGACCAGTGCTTGCGTGTTGCTGGTCAAACATCAAAGCACATGGGAGACCTTTTCAATGGTCACCTTGATGCCGCATCCGCTGGCCTATGTGTTCAAAAAAGAGCTCTTATACGTGCCATTTTTTGGTTGGGCCATGAGCCGCATGGACATGATTCACATTGACCGCAGCAAGCGCGCCGAAGCATTTTCTAAGGTGGTTGAACAAGGCCGGCGACTCATGAGCCAGGGCGTTTGGGTCATCATGTTTCCGGAAGGAACGCGCATTGCACGCGGCCAGCAGGGTGTCTACAAAAGCGGTGGCACGCGGCTGGCCATAGAGACCGGCGCGCCCGTGATTCCGGTGGCGGTGACCTCGGCCAAATGCTGGCCACGCAAGGCTTTTATCAAGCGCCCCGGTATCGTGGACATATCGATCGGTAAACCCATCAGCAGCCTGGGCCGAAAGCCTGAGGAATTGATGAGCGAAGTGCAGGCCTGGATCGAAGGGGAAATGCGCCGCCTCGACCCCGATGCCTATGTGCACGAAAGCAGCACCGCCGCCAAGCGCTGATGCGCTGACTGCGGAGCTAGCGGCTTACAACTAAACTGCCATCATGCACACGCTCCTTCAGCGAACACTCGATCTGTTTGCCCCGGAGCCCGCGCCTGCGGCGACACCTGCACCCGCCCCCGTGTTGACGCCGGCACCGGCCGACAACCGCCCTACCCAAAGTCTGCAAGAAGCGTTGGCGCCGGCCACTTACCGCCACCCTGACGCCAGCCGTGAAGCCTTGCTGGGCGGCGTGCTGGTGGCCTACGCATTCAAGCGCGGCAAGCGCCGCACCATCGGGTTTTCTGTGGGCCCTGAAGGCTTGGCGGTGAGTGCGCCCAAATGGGTGCTGCTCAACGAAATTGATCGTGCGGTCCAGGAAAAAGCCGACTGGATTGTGAAAAAGCTGCAAGAAACCCGTGAGCGCCACAAACGTCTGGAGGCTGTGCGCATTGACTGGAAAGACGGCGCCAGCCTGCCCTTTATGGGTAGCGTGCTGACGGTTGTGCTGGACCCCCGGCAATCGATGTCCGCCATGATGGTGCAGCCTGTTAGCGCCGCACCGGATGCCGGTGATGACGCCAAGGGCTTGCCGCCAAGCGCTGAGCGAAACACGCTGTGTCTGGGGCTGGCGCACAGCGCAACGGCCACGCAAATCCGCGACGCTGCCCAAGCCTGGTTGATGCGCTACGCCAGACAATTGTTTGAGCAACGCCTGAACCACTTTGCGCCAGAGCTCGGCGTACAGTGGCGTCGCCTCAGCCTGAGCAGCGCCGGCACCCGCTGGGGCAGCGCCAGCGCCGACGGCTCTATCCGTTTGAATTGGCGGCTCATTCACTTCAAGCTATCGGTGATTGACTATGTGGTGGTGCACGAGCTCAGTCACTTGCGCGTGATGGACCACAGCCCGCGCTTTTGGGACACAGTGCGCCATGTTGTGCCCGACTATGCCGAGCTGCGTTCCCAGCTCAAAGACGAAATGGTGCCCAAATGGTGAGTGGTGCGCTGCGCGTGCTGGTGGTTGAAGACGACGAGCTCATGCTCGAGCTCTACCGTTGCCAGTTTGACATCTGGGCCCTGCCGGTGGCTTGCAGCTGGATGAGCACGGCCGCTGACGTCTTGCAAGGCATTGACCAGCTGCGCCCGGATTTGTTGATCACCGACTTGTCGATGCCCGGCATGGACGGCCAGCAGATGCTGCGCGAAATCGAAGGCCGGCCGCTGCACACCGCCATGCAAATTGTTGTGGTCAGCGGTTTGCTGCCAGAGCAGATCAATGCCAGGGGGGGACTTTCTGCGCGCATGGAGGTCTTGAAAAAGCCGGTTGACTTTGCCTTGCTCAAGCGCCGCGTGACCGAGCTGGTGCTGGCCCGTCAGGGCTAAGCACAGCGCCTTACTTCAAAAGCTTGCGTTTCAATATGGCCACGACTTACACCATCAGCGACCTTGCCAAAGAGTTTGACCTGACGACAAGGGCCATGCGCTTTTATGAAGACATGGGCCTGCTGCAACCTGTGCGCGCCGGCCCCGGCGGGCGCAACCGCATCTACAGCGCCCGCGACCGCACCCGCCTCAAGCTGACTTTGCGCGCCAAGCGCCTGGGCCTGTCGCTGACAGAAGCCAAGGACATCATTGACTCTTACGACAGCCCGCGTGACACCGTGCCCCAGTTGCAAAAATTTCTGGCTGTGCTGGCGGGTCATCGCCAACAACTCGAAAGCCAGATGACCGACCTGCAAGCTAATCTTGAAGAGCTCAAGGCGCATGAAAAAGAAACCCGCGCCCTGCTGAACAAGGCCAGTCAGAAGCCGGTCAAAAAACAAAGTCGTCCATAATTGACGTTAACGTCAACGCCACACTTTTCCCTCAATCCAACATGCCCCAAACCCAAGCTCCGTTGGCCAGTCAAGACGCCGAGGAACTCTTTGCCAGAGTACAGGCCAGCTTTGTGCGCCAGGGCCTGATGCAGCACCTGGGCGCGCGGCTCTTGCGTGTTGAGCCCGGCCTGTGTGAAGTAGCGCTGCCTTACTCAGACCGCGTGACCCAGCAGCAAGGCGGCTTTCATGGCGGCGCCATGGGCGCGCTGGCCGACATCGCCGGCGGCTATGCCGGCCTGACGGTGGCGCCCGCGGGCATGGAAGTGACCACGGTCGAATACAAGGTCAATTTCCTGGCCGCCTTTCGGGATGGCGAGTTGCGCGCCACCGGCCGCGTGCTCAAGGGCGGCAAACGCATCATCGTCACCATGGCCGAGGTACGGCACGTGGCGGCTGACGGCAAGGTCACCGACTGCGCCGTGATGCAGCAAACCCTGGTGCCGGTGCCGCAGACCTACTGAGCGTAACGCCTGCTGCAACAGTTATTTGAAGGAACCACGCGATGAACATGCCCGGCCTGGACTTTCAACTCGGCGAAGACGTCGACGCCTTGCGCGACGCGGTGCGCGAATTTGCGCAAGCCGAGATCGCACCGCGCGCCGCTGAGATCGACAAGCACGACCAGTTCCCTATGGACTTGTGGCAAAAAATGGGCAGCCTGGGCGTGCTGGGCATCACTGTGGGTGAGGAATATGGCGGCGCCAACATGGGCTACTTGGCGCACATGGTCGCCATGGAGGAAATTTCGCGCGCCAGCGCCAGCGTGGGCCTGTCTTACGGCGCGCACAGCAATTTGTGCGTCAACCAGATCAAGCGCAACGGCACGCCCGAGCAGCGCAGCAAGTACCTTCCCAAGCTCATCAGCGGCGAACACGTGGGCGCGCTGGCCATGAGCGAGCCCGGTGCGGGCAGCGACGTGCTGAGCATGAAACTGCGCGCTGAAGACAAAGGCGGCTACTACCTGCTCAACGGCAGCAAGATGTGGATCACCAACGGCCCTGACGCAGACACGCTGGTGGTTTACGCCAAGAGCGATCCCGAGCTTGGCGCACGCGGCGTAACGGCCTTTCTGATTGAAAAAGGCATGAAGGGTTTTTCGGTGGCGCAAAAGCTGGACAAATTGGGCATGCGCGGCAGCCACACGGGCGAGCTGGTGTTCCATAACGTCGAGGTGCCGTTAGCGAATGTGCTTGGCGGCCTGAACCAGGGCGCCAAAGTGCTGATGAGCGGGCTGGACTACGAGCGCGCGGTGCTGTCCGGCGGGCCGCTGGGCATCATGCAGTCTGTCATGGACAACGTGCTGCCCTACATCCA
>JBIKHX010000208.1:0-4529 GCA_044361945.1 Polaromonas sp.
TGATCGGGTTGTAGGCCGAAGGGGCTTTCGGCAGGCCGGCCAGCATCGCGGCTTCGGCGATGGTGATTTTTTGCAGGGGTTTGCCGAAATAGGCTTCAGAGGCGGCGGCAAATCCGTAAGCGCGGTGACCCAGAAAAATCTGGTTCATGTAGATCTCAAGGATCTGGTCTTTGGTGAGCAGATGTTCGAGCTTGAAGGTCAGCAAAATTTCATAAATTTTGCGCATATAACTTTTTTCTGCAGACAAATACACATTGCGCGCCACTTGCATGGTGATGGTGGATGCGCCCTGACTTTTGGAACGGCCCACATTGGCCAGGCCGGCGCGCACCACGCCCAGATAGTCCACGCCGCCGTGCTGGAAAAAGCGCGCGTCCTCGATGGCCAGCACCGCGTCTTTCATCACCTGCGGAATATCTTTGATAGGCGTCAGGCTGCGCCGCTCTTCGCCGAACTCACCGATCAGCGCGCCATCTGCCGAAAAAACGCGCATCGGCAGCTTGGGCCGGTAGTTCAGCATGTCCGAAACATCGGGCAAATTGGGGTAGGCCACAGACAAAGCCAGCGCAATCACCATCAGCAGCGCCAGCATGCCGGCCGTCGCCAGACCTGCTGCCCACTTCAGCAGGCGGAACAACAGGTTCAGGGGCGTGGCCTCGGGCTGGCTTTGGGGCTGACTTGTGGGCTTTTTCGTGTCTTTGGTGTTACGGGGCATGGACTCAATCGTGGGAACAGCCGGCCATTATAAAAAAAGGGCCTGACGGTTCAGGGTGTCTGCGGGTATGCGTCGCCAAACTATACGTGGGCCTTAGCGCGCAGCGACTTTGCCTGCGCAAGGGTAGAAGTTGATAATTCTAAAATTAGTATTTTGGTATTGTTAAAAAGCCATTAATTGCCCATACTTGAGTTCTTTAAAATTCAATTTAATTCTTTGATCTCTTTTTTTCAAGCACAACCTGAGCCGCTGATCGGCTTGGACATCGGCGCTGACAGCCTGCACTGGGTGGAGTTGGCCCGCGATGGGCGTGCACGCTTACGGCTTGAACGCTGTGCAGCCGAGCCCCTTGCCCCCGGCTGCATTGTGCAAGGGCAGATCGAGCGCTTTGAGGACGTCTCTGCTGCCTTAAAGCGCCTGGCACAAGCCGCAGGCAGCAAGCATCGCCGCGTGGCCCTGGCCATGCCAGCAACCGCCGTGCAGACTCAAGTGCTGAGCCTGCCCGGCCCTTGCAGTCCGGGTGCACTCGAGCAGCAGGTGCTGCAAGCCATGGCGCTTGACCGCGATCCGCCGCTGACGGCCTTGGCCATGGACTTCGGCCTGGTGCACGGCGCTGGCGCAACAACAACCCAGCAGGTCTGGACCGCCACCACACCTCAGGACATGTTGCAAGACCGTCTGGGCCTGGCCGAGTCAGCTGGCTTGATACCCAACGTGGTGGACGGCCAAGCCCAGGCTTGCGCACGTACCGCTGCCCTCTTGATGCGCATGCGACCAGCGGCGAACCCGGCTGGCGTGACGGCGTTTGTCCAGCTGCTTTCAGATGGCGCTTTTTTGCAGCTGTTGGTGGGTCACAAAGTTGTGCACCAGTCTGCGGTCTGGCCTCCGGGCCTGCCAACAGTGTTCGAGCTTGACCAGCATTTACAAGACGGGATGGCAAGTCTGTCTCAGGGCGATTTGGCGCTTCGCTTGGAGCTGATTTTGCTGACCGGCGACACCCCTGAAGAGCCATCATGGTGTGAATCGCTGGCCCTTCAGGCCGGCTGCGACTGCGAGTGGGCTGACCCGGTCAAGGCCCTCAGGCATGACCATCAATCACCCAGCCCTGCGCCAGTTACCCGGGCCAGTGCCGGGCTGATGACAGCTTGCGGGCTTGCACTGCGAAGGTTCAAGGACCTGTGCTGATTAACTTTCTGCCGCATCGCCAGGTTTCGCTGTTGCAGCAGCGAAAAGCCTTTGTGCAAAACATGGCCCTGTCCTGCCTGCTGGCCCTTCTGGCAGCACTGGCCCTGAGTCAGCTGTTGGCGCAGCAGTTGGCGCACGCTGAAGAGACCGGCCTGCAATTGCGCCAGGAACTGAAGGCGCTGGACGCACAACTCAAAAGCATGGCCGGGCTGCAAACCGAACTCCAGGCGACGCGCATGCGCGAGGCCGTTTTGCAACAAGTTCAAACAGACAGCGCGCAGCCGGCGGCTTGGTTGTGGCCACTGGCTGAGCAAGTTCCCGATGGTCTTTATTGGAGTTCAGTCAGCCAGGACAGCCGGGTGGTCCTGGTCAAAGGCGTTGCCCGCTCAAGTTCGCAGGTGTTTGATTTGCTTTCCCAGATGCAGCGTTCAGCGCCATGGCTGCAGCCCCCTGAGCTGCTGGACATGTCGCTTGCGGCCGCCGTGCAGCAAGAGGGGTTTCCGCCGGGTCTGAATTTTTCTATACGTGCAGAGCTGCTGGCGGGGCCGGCCGAGAAACAGCCGGGTGGGCGGCCATGATGGCGCTCAGGCTGCCCTCGTTAGCACTAAAAGCGCCAATGCAATGGCCGTTTTGGCTGCGTCATTTGACCTTGGTACCGGTCTTCGGCCTGACTTTGCTGCTGCTCTGGTTTGTGTGGCTGCAATCTCTTTCGCAAGACATTGCTTTGGCGCAGCAGTCGCATGGTCAGCTGCAGACCGGTCTGCGTGAACGGCGCGCGCAACTGGTCGCGATGGCAGAACTCAAAGCGCAGCAGGCGCAGACGCAAGCCAGGCTGTCAGCGCTTGAATTGCGATTGCCCGACGCCTCCGACATGAATCAGGTGATGTCCAGCCTGAGCCGCAGTGCAAAAGCCTGGCGCTTGCAGTTGGCCATGATCAAACCCCAGGCGCCGACCGCCGGAACACTTTATAAAGAGCAGCGTCTGGCGCTGCAGTTGACAGGCCGTTTTGAAGACCTGGCCGGCTTTGCGGGTGAACTGTCCGCCTTGCCATGGCGTTTGACTTTGCACAGCTTTAACTTGGTGCCTGGCCAGACCGACATGCTGCGCATGGACATGGTGCTGCTTAGCTTGCGGGCACCGCACGCCAAGAATCCTTCGGCGCTGCCCGCCGCTTCAGCGCTTGAATCCGCCGCCACTGAGCGTCTGCGGCCTGCCACGGCGCCGGGCTTGGCGCCATTTAGCCCCGAGCGTTTGAGGCCGCCAGCACCCTTGCTCGCCGCCAATGTCTTGGCGCGTCCCGCCTCTGGCCGCGCCAGGGCGCCGCTGCAATCCGAACCGCTGGCCAGCATGACCTTGGTGGGCAGCTTGCTGAGCCAGGGGCAGGCGGCAGCGCTGGTTCGCGTTAGGGACCGGATTTACCTGGTGCGTGTGGGGGATGTGCTGGGCGCCGAAGAAGCGCAAGTCGCTGAGATCAGCGCATCCCGGCTGTTGTTGTACGAATACAGCCCAGTCACCCCGGCTAACAAGGCTACGCAGACACGCTTTATGAATTTGCTGGAGAAAACGCCATGAACTCTGCATCGATTTGGATGGCCGCACACAGCCCCCGCACGCTGTATCTGGCGATGTGTCTGTTGTGGGTATGTTGGCCGGTGGCAGCGCAGCAAGCCTCGCCCGCCGGGCAGGCATCTGGGGAGCAAATGAGCCAGGATGGACGCGGCCTGATGACGCTGAATTTTCAGAACATTGACATCCGTTCTTTGCTGCAAGTGATGGCAGATTTCACGGGCTTGAATCTGGTGGTGTCTGACAGCGTGACCGGCACAGTCACGCTGCGCTTGAAAGAGGTGCCATGGGCACAGGCGCTCAACATCATCCTGGAGGCCCATGGTCTGGGCATGCGTCAGGTGGGAAATGTTTTACAAATCGCACCTAAAACTGAGCTGGCAGCCAGAGAAAAAACTGAAATCGAAGCGCAACAGGCTTTGCAGGGGCTGGGCCCGGTGCGCATGCAGGAGTTCAAGCTGAACTACGCCCGGGCAGCTGATGTGGCGCGCAGTCTCACAGGCTCCGGAGCGGGCGCCAACGCGCCGGGTGGCATGCGCATTTTGTCGGCGCGCGGCAGTGTGCTGGCGGATCTGCGGACCAACCAGGTCTTTGTCAGCGATATGCCCACCCGGCTTGTGCAAGTGCAAGACTTGATCCGCAAGCTCGATATTCCTGTCAGGCAGGTGTTGATAGAGGCGCGCATTGTCGAGGCCTCCGATAATTTCGGCCGCTCTCTGGGCGTGCGTCTGGGTGGCCGGGCGACCAGTTTGAACAACAACATCAACACCCAGGCCGGCGCCGGTTACTTGTCACCCGCTGCAGGGGCGGCGACATCGCAGCAGACCGCCTTCGGGGTCACGGCCGGCGACTTTGTCAATCTGCCTGCAGCTGCGCAAAACGGCTATAACGCGGCTTCTTTCGCTGTCTCGTTGTTCAATGCCTCTCTGACCCGGGTCCTGAATTTAGAAATATCTGCGATGGAAGCAGACGGCAAGGGCAAGATCATTTCCAGCCCGCGCATTGTCACGACCGACCAAGTCAAGGCCTTGATCGAGCAGGGCACCGAATTGCCCTACGAGG
>JBIKHX010000209.1:0-4483 GCA_044361945.1 Polaromonas sp.
CGGAGCGCGCCAGATCTGCGCGGCGTCCGGGTTCATGCCTTCTTCAGTTTCAAAGCAGTCTCATAGAGTTCATTGCGCCCGCCGCCGGTGATCTCAGCCGCCAACTTAACGGCGGTTTTTAAGGGCAATTCGGCCAGCAGCAGTTGTAATACGCGCGCACCGTCATCTGCGGCGGCAGCCTCTGGCGCGGGATGCAGCACCAGCACAAATTCGCCGCGCAAGCGCTGCGCACTGGCCGCCAGCCAGCCGGCCAAATCAGCCGCGGAGAGGGTGGCTATTTCTTCAAACTGCTTGGTCAGTTCGCGCCCTACCGTCAAAACCCGGCTCCCCAGCGGCGCCAAGGCGCGGGCCAGCGCTTCCATGCGGTGCGGCGCTTCCAGAAAAACCAGAGCACGCTTTTCGCTCAACAGTTCCAGCACGGCTTGGTCGCGCGCCTCGGCTTTGCTAGGCAAAAAGCCGGCAAATACAAACCCGCTGTCGCCCGATAGACCGGCCACGCTGAGTGCCGTGGTCACACTGCTGGCGCCCGGCAACGGCACGCAGGCAAAGCCGGCGGCGCGCACAGCAGCCACCAAGCGCGCACCCGGGTCACTGACAGCGGGCGTGCCGGCATCGCTCACATAGGCCACGCGTTCTCCGCGCTGCAGCCGTTCAATCACCAAGGTGGCCGCCTCGGCCTCGTTGTGCTCGTGCACCGGCAGCAGGGGCTTGCTCACGCCGTACTGGCGCAGCAACGGTTGGGTGTGGCGTGTGTCTTCGCAGCCGATCGCGTCGACCAGGCTCAGCACATGCAAGGCGCGCAGTGTGATGTCAGACAGGTTGCCAATCGGCGTGGCCACCACGTAAAGTGTGGCCTGCGGGTAATGCTGCAGACCAGCCGCAGCCCGCGCGGCGTCCAGCGCCAGGTCGAAAGAAGCGTTCAATGTTGTTTTCCAAAAAGCGCACGCCCCCAGTGGGGAGCGCGGCGGCAGCGTCAGGCCAGCAGATTACCACCAAGCGCCGTGGTGACGCGGCCGAGGCGCTGGCGGCCGAGTACCTGGCCGCGCGCGGCTTGCGCCTGCTACAGCGCAACTTCAAGACGCCCGGACGCGGCGGCGGCGAGATAGACCTCATCATGCGCGCGCCCGACGGCACGCTGGTGTTTGTCGAAGTGCGCCAGCGCGCCAGCAGCTCACACGGCGGCGCGGGCGCCAGCATCACGGGGGTCAAACAGCGGCGGATTATTTTTGCCGCACGCCATTACCTGCAGCGCCTGGCCAGCGTGCCGCCATGCCGTTTTGATGTGGTTTTGGTGCAAGGCGTATCCAAAGCAGATGACAGCCCAGCCATTGAATGGCTGCAATCCGCGTTCGATGCGTCGTAATAAGGTTTATTGAGCCCGGCAAGCCGCTATCATTGCGACCATGATCGAACAACGCATAGAGCAGCACTTCATCGACAGTGCCGATCTCAAGTACCAGGCGGCCCAGGCGCTGTCTGTGCCGGTGGCTGCTGCTGTGGCGGCGGTGCTGGCCAGCGTCACCAGCGGTGGTAAGGTGCTGGCGTGTGGCAATGGCGTCGCTGCTGCAGGCGCGCAAATTTTTGCGGCCCAGTTTGTTGGCCGCTATGAGCGAGAGCGCCCCGAGCTCGCCGCCATGGCACTGGCCGCCGATGTGTCCATGTTGACCGGCATCGCCAGCGACTATGACTTCAATGTGATTTTTTCCAAGCAGGTGCGCGCTTTTGGCGTCGCCGGCGATGTCTTGCTCGCGCTCAGTGCGCACGGCAACTGTGCCAATGTGCTGGCCGCGATTGAAGCGGCCCATGAGCGCGAAATGACCGTGGTCGCCCTGACGGGCAAAGGCGGGGGCAAGATAACGCATGCCCTGCGCGAAACGGATGTGCATGTCTGCGTTCCCAACGACCACGTCCCCCGAATCCAGGAAGTCCACTTGTTGGTGCTCCACTGTATTTGTGATGCCGTGGACGCTCAATTATTAGGTGATCAGGAGGTTTCTTCATGAAGCAGTCAGTTGTTCAACGCGCGCTTGTCGCTGCAGGTTTTTGTGGGGCTGTTTTGGCTTTGACCAGCACGCTGACGGCGTGTGTGCCGCTGGTGCTCGGCGGGGCGGCGGCCGGCACCATGATGGTCGCCACCGACCGGCGCACCTCCGGCACTCAGCTTGAAGATGAGGGTATTGAATTGCGCGGTCTGAGCCGAATACGCGGTGACTTTGGAACGCGCGTGCGTGTCAATGTGACCAGCTACAACCGGCAGGTTCTGCTGACCGGCGAGGTGCCCAACGAAAAAGACAAACAGGCGGTCGAGCAACTGATCGCCAAAGTAGAGAGCGTGGTGTCTGTGGTCAATTCTCTGGCAGTGAGGAATACGCCCTCACTGGCAGACCGTTCGTCAGACCTGCTCATCACGGGCCGGATCAAGGCCGCCTTGCTCGACGCCAATGACCTGGAAAGCAATGCAGTCAAGGTGATCACCGAGCACAGTGTGGTTTACCTGATGGGCCGCGTCACCAAACGCGAGGCTGACCGCATCACCAACATTGCCCGCACTATTCCTGGCGTTCAGCGGGTGGTCCGGGTGTTTGAAGACATCAGCGAACAAGAGCTGCGCAGCCTGCGGCCCGCCAAGAGCGAGCCGGCCCCGGCCAAGCCCAAAGCCTGAGCCCCGGCGCTTACTTCAAGCGCTTGATCAGGCTGGAGGTGTCCCAGCGGCGTCCGCCCATGGCCTGCACGTCACTGTAAAACTGGTCGACCAATGCGGTGACCGGCAGGCGCGCGCCGTTGTGCTTGGCTTCGCCCAGCACCAGTCCCAGGTCTTTGCGCATCCAGTCCACGGCAAAGCCAAATTCAAACTTGTCGGCCACCATGGTTTTGCCGCGGTTGTCGAGCTGCCAGCTTTGCGCTGCGCCCTTGCCGATCACGTCCAGCGCCAGGTTCATGTCCAGGCCGGCTTTCTGGCCAAAGGCAATCGCCTCGCTCAAGCCCTGCACCAACCCGGCGATGCAAATCTGGTTGACCATCTTGGTCAGCTGGCCTGCGCCGCTGTCACCCATCAGAGTGAAGGCCTTGGAAAACGCCATGCCGACGCTTTGCACCGCATCAAAAGCGGCGGCGTCACCACCGCACATGACGGTGAGCGCGCCGTTTTGCGCGCCGCCCTGGCCACCCGACACCGGCGCGTCAATGAAATGCAGCCCTAGCGCTTTGGCAGCGGCATACAACTCGCGCGCCACCGTGGCCGAGGCCGTGGTGTGGTCCACCAGCACCGCGCCCGGCTTCATGCCGGCCAGCGCGCCGTCGGCGCCCAGCACCACGCTGCGCAGGTCGTCGTCATTGCCAACGCAGCAAAACACAATGTCTGCACCGGCTGCAGCCAGCCGCGGCGTGGCCGCCTGGCGCGGCGCGGCGGTGGAAGCGAATTCGGCGCACCAAGCCGCCGCCTTGGCGGGGCTGCGGTTGTAGACGGTGACCTGGTGACCGGCCAGCGCCAGATGGCCGGCCATGGGGTGACCCATCACGCCCAGACCCAAAAAGGCGACTTTGTGGGAAGTGACGGCGGCGTAGGTTTTGGGGTTGGTGCTGCTCATGGTGTGATCTCAGTGGTTGGGGTGGGCGCCGCTGCGGGCGCAGGCAAGGTAAGTCGCGACTGATTTTCACACAGCCACCGACAGCCCGGCGGCCGGCCTCAGCCGGCAAACTGCGCCGGCACTTTGGCGTGTAGGCGTGCCTCGGCCGGCGTGATGCGCTGGCGCCGCACCAGCTCGGCCAGGCTCTGGTCCAGCGTCTGCATGCCCAAGCTTGCGCCGGTCTGCAAGTTGGTGTGCATTTGCGCCACCTTGGCCTCGCGGATCAAATTGCGTATGGCCGGCGTGCCCAGCATCACCTCGTGTGCGGCCACGCGGCCCGTGCCGTCGGCCGTGCGGCACAAAGTTTGCGCAATCACGCCTGCCAGTGACTCTGACAGCATGCTGCGCACCATGTCTTTTTCAGTTGCAGGAAAGACATCGATCAGCCGGTCTATCGCCTTGGTGGCGCTGGCCGAGTGCAGCGTGCCCAGCACCAGCTGCCCCGTCTCTGCTGCCGTCAGCGCCAGGCGTATGGTGTCCAGGTCGCGCAGCTCGCCCACCAGAATCACGTCCGGGTCTTCACGCAAGGCAGCACGCAACGCGGCACTGAAGCTGTGCGTGTGACGGCCCAGCTCGCGCTGGTTCACCAGGCCCTGGCCGGGGCTGTGCACAAACTCGATCGGGTCTTCGACCGTGATGACATGGCCGCGCTGCGAATGCAAATAATGGCTGAGCATGGCTGCCAGCGTGCTGGACTTGCCCGAGCCGGTGGGCCCCGTCACCAGCACCAGGCCGCGAGGGCACAGCGCCAGCTCAGCCGCTACCGCCGGCACGCCCAGCGAGGCCAGCGTGGGCACCTCGCCAGGTATGCAGCGAAACACCGCCGCCGTACCACGGCTCTGCATGAAAGCGTTCAC
>JBIKHX010000210.1:0-4472 GCA_044361945.1 Polaromonas sp.
GCGCTGGCCCAGGCGCCAGAGCACTTCGCCCAGGTGCGCGGCGATTTCCGGGTCCGGCTTGTCTTTGTAGGCATGGCTCAGAAGACGGGCCGCCTCATCGAGGTTGCCCAGCCGGAATTCAACCCAGCCCAGACTGTCCCGGATGTAGGGGTCGGTGGGGGCTAATTCAACCGCTTTTTGGATCAACTGCTTGGCTTCAGGCAAGCGCACATTGCGATCTGCCAGGGAGTAGCCCAGCGCGTTGTAGGCCGCCTGGTAGTCCGGTTTGAGCGCGATAACGCGCCTGAGCAGCTGCTCCATTTCGGGCAGCCGGTTGAGCTTTTCCGCGGTCATCGCCTGCTCGTAGATCAGCTCGATGTCTTGTGGTGCGGCAGCCACCGCCTGCGCCATGCGATCGTAGGCCATCTGCAGTTGTTTAAATTCTTTGAGCAGCGCCACTTCGGCAAACAGTTTGTTGCGGGCATCATCGGCTTTGCGTTCGGGCAGCTCGCGTATCAAAGCAATCCCGGCCTGTAACTGCCCTTGACGCGCCAGCAAAGCCGCGCGGCGCGATTGGGTTTGCAATAAAACATCGGGGCTGTCGATGCGTTGCAGCCATTTCTCGGCTTCATCGAAGGCTTTGCGCTGTTCTGCAATTTGCGCCAGCGCCAAAAAGGCCTGGGCCAGCCCACGCTCACGATTGGCAGAAGCGGGTTGCAGCTCGGCCAGGCTGAGGTACTTTTTAAAGGCTGCTTCTGCAGGGACAACTTGCTTTTCCTGCAGTTGCAGGGAACCCAGTAGCAGCCATGCTTGTGCAAAGTCGGCCTGGGTGCGCGTGATGGTCTGAAGTTGCGCCAAAGCATCTGGATAGCGTTGCAAACCGATCAAATTGCGGGCATAGGCAAAACGCAGCTCGGTTTGTGCGTTAGCACCCTGACTGAGTTGTTGAAGCACCAGGGCTTCTGCGGCAGGCATCGCCGGATCCATCAGCTCCACCGCCATCATGAGCGGGTCTTCGGCTTGCCGGTCGGCTGCATGGCCGCGCTGCACTGCTTCGAGCGCGCCGGCCTTGTTGTCAGCGGCCAGGCGCAGGCGCGCGGCCATGGCCCAGGCTGCTGACGAAGTGGCCGGGGCCTTGAAGTAAGGCGCCAGGGCTTGCTCGACCAAAGCTTGCACAAGTTTCTTATCGCTCACGCGCGCAAACAGCCTGGGCACTGAGGCCAGGGCTTGCACGCGCTCCAGCACGGGGGTGAGCTCTATCACTGCCTTGAGCGCATCAGCAGACTCGTTCAAGCGGTTGAGTGCCAGAATAATTTGCAGGATGTAACGACTGGCTTCGAGAGAGCCGGGCTGGGCCAGCTTCCAGGCCCGTGCCGCCTGTAGAGCGATTTCTCCGGAGCGTGACTCCAGAGCCAGGTCCGTGGCGCGCTGAAAAAGCCGGCCGTCCTGACTTTTGCGGGCGGCGTCCAGAATCAGTGAAACTGCCGGGCCGGCCTCGCCGGTGCCGGCGATCAACTCACCGAGCAGCACCTGGTAAAACAACTGCGCATCCATCTGATTGCCCGTGTCGCGGGACGGCCTGGGCTTGGGGGCGGAGGGCGAGGTCACCCCTTGGGCCGGGGCGGGCGGCGCTGTTTGTGCAGCCGACAGCGGTATCAGCAAACACCAAACCGATAAGGCGCACAGGAGTTTTATCTTCATCGAGCCATGATAATTCAAGCCATGCCTGAATTGCCGGAAGTTGAAGTTACCCGCCTGAGCTTTGCCGACCGCATCGCCGGGGCGAGCATTGTCTCTGTGACCATGGGCAAACCCCTGCGTTGGGCGCTGGGTTGCGCCCCGGCCAAGCTGGCCGGTCAGGTGGTCCTGGGCGTGCGCCGTCGTGGCAAGTACCTGCTGATCGATCTCAGCGACGGTTTGCTGCTGGTGCACTTGGGCATGTCGGGCAGCCTGGTGTTTGCCCGCCATGTGCCCGCACCAGGCAAACATGACCATTTTGAGATGCAGACTTCGCAAGGTTCATTGCGCTTGAATGACCCGCGCCGCTTTGGCGCGGTGGTTTATGCCCGCAGCCAGACGGACCCGGTTGCGCAAAAATTACTCGGGCACTTGGGCGTGGAGCCGCTGGATGAGACTTTTGCTTTGGCCGAATTTCAGGCGGCACTGAAAACCCGGCAGACCGCCATCAAGCAGGTCTTGCTGGGCGGCGAGGTGGTGGTTGGTGTCGGCAATATTTACGCCAGCGAAGTTTTGTTTCTGGCGGGTATTCGGCCCACGCTGAAAGCTAGCAAAATTTCCAGGCCACGTGCAGCTTTATTACACGCCGCGATTGTCGAAGTGCTGACCCGGGCAGTGGAAAAGGGCGGCAGCACCTTGCGCGATTTTTCCAATGCGCAGGGCGAAAAAGGCTACTTTCAGCTCGAAGCCATGGTGTACGACAGGGCGGGCTTGCCCTGCCGGCGCTGCGAGGCACCCCTGCGCCGAATCATGCAGGGACAGCGCTCAACTTTTTACTGCAGCCACTGCCAAAAATTCTGAAGCTGGGTGGTTCTGCTGCCCTTGTCTACACTGCACAAAGCATGAAACCCGTACACTCAGCATCAGATCCTGCCAACCCGTCGTATGCGCTGGTGTCTCGTTTTGCGGCCGATTTGGTGGTCTGGCAAAAGCAGCATGGCCGCAGCTCTTTGCCCTGGCAAAACACCCGCGATCCTTACCGCGTTTGGTTGTCCGAGATCATGCTGCAACAAACGCAGGTGAGCACGGTGCTGGACTATTACGCCCGCTTCTTGCAGCGCTTTCCCGATGTGCTGGCACTGGCCGCCGCTGACCTGGACGAGGTGCTGGGCTTGTGGAGTGGCCTGGGCTATTACTCGCGCGCGCGAAATCTGCACCGCTGCGCGCAACAGATTGCCAGCGAGCACGGTGGCCAGTTCCCTAGGACGGCACTGGCTTTGCAGACTTTGCCGGGTATAGGCCGCTCCACGGCGGCGGCTGTGGCTGCTTTTTGCTTTGCTGAGCGCGTGGCGATTTTGGACGGCAACGTCAAGCGCGTGCTGACCCGTGTGCTGGCTTATTCGGCGGACCTCTCGCAAGCGGCGGCTGAGCGCGCTCTTTGGGACAAAGCCTCAGAACTGCTGCCGGCAGCTCGCGACATGCCAGCCTACACCCAGAGCGTGATGGACCTGGGGGCCTCCATTTGTGCAACGCGCCAACCGCAATGCCTGATCTGCCCGGTGCAACACCTGTGCGCTGCGCACCGCCAGGGGCAGCCTGAAAAATTTCCGGTGAAGACGCGCAAGCTCAAGCGCAGTTCTCTCGCCCTGTGGCTGCTTTGGGTGCAACGCCCCGATGGTGCAGTGTGGCTCGAAAGGCGTCCTGCGAGCGGCATCTGGGGCGGCTTGTACTGCTTGCCGGTTTTTGACAGTGAAGAGGCTTTGAGCGGCTCAGTCCCTGCGGCCGCACTCGCCAGTCTGAAGCCGAAAACGCCTTTCGTACACGTTTTGACGCACAAGGATTTGCACCTGAAGCCCTTCGTGAGTCAACTTACTGCCCGCCAGAAACTGGCTAGTGAGCTGACAGCGGCAGAGCGCGGTGGTGCCTGGTTTGGCCCGTCAAGCTGGCCTGCTCTCGGGCTGCCTGCGCCTGTTCGCAAACTGCTGGAAGCTGGTGTCTGAAGCCATTGCCCGAAGTCTTTACCCAAAGCCGGCACCGGCCGGGTCGCCCTCTTGGCATGGCTTGTTGATTGGCGGCTCAGGCCTTTGATGCGGGCGCGTTGAAATTGGGCAGTAAGAAGGCGACCAGCCCCAGCGCCGGCAAATAAGAGCAAAGCTTGTAAATGAACACGATGCCATGCGCGTCGGCAATGACACCCATCAAGGCTGCGCCTAGCCCGCCGAGTCCGAAGGCAAGTCCAAAGAACATCCCTGAGACCAGGCCGACCCGACCCGGTATCAGCTCATGGGCATAGACCAAAATCGCTGGAAAGGCCGAAGCCATCAGCAAGCCGATGACCATCGTGAGCACGCCGGTCCAGAACAGGTCTGCAAAAGGCAAGGCCAGCGTGAAGGGCAAGGCGCCCAATATGGAGATCAAAATCATGGGCTTGCGACCAATACGGTCGGTCAGTGCGCCGCCGAGCACGGTACCCACTGCGATCGAGGCCATGAAAATGAACAACTGGATCTGGGCAGCCTGGATGGACAGATTGAATCTTTCAATCAGATAAAAAGTAAAGAAAGAGGTCAGACTCGAGCTGTAGACGTTCTTTGAAAACAGCAGCAACATCAGTACGCTGACCAGGAAAAAGACCCTTGCACGAGACAAATGCTGCGTCCGCAGGCTTGCACGTGAGCCGGCACTGCCCGGACGCAAGTAGAGGCTGTACCACATGCCAATGCGTGTCAATAAAAACATACCCACGAGAGCTGCGAGCGAGATCCATGCAATCGCGCTCTGGCCACGCGGCAGCACGAGAAAGGCCGCCAGCCAGG
>JBIKHX010000212.1:0-4461 GCA_044361945.1 Polaromonas sp.
GTACTGACCTGAGGCGATTTTCTTTTGCCATTCGGCCGGACCGGTGATGTGGGCGCTGGTGCCGCCAGCGTCAACTGCCACAGTCACCGGCATGTCGATCACATCAAACTCGTAGATCGCTTCCATGCCCAGGTCGGCAAAGCCGATGACCTTGGCGCTCTTGATGGCTTTGCTGACCAAATAGGCGGCGCCGCCCACGGCCATCAGGTACGCGCTTTGGTGTTTTTGGATGGCTTCAATGGCGACCGGGCCGCGCTCGGCCTTGCCTATCATGGCGATCAGACCGGTCTGGCCGAGCATCATTTCGGTGAAGCTGTCCATGCGGGTGGACGTGGTGGGGCCGGCGGGGCCCACGGCTTCGTCGCCGACCGGGTCTACCGGGCCTACGTAGTAGATCACCCGGTTGCTGAAGTCCACCGGCAGCTTTTCGCCCTTGGCCAGCATCTGTTGAATCCGCTTGTGGGCGGCGTCGCGGCCGGTGAGCATTTTGCCGCTGAGCAGCAGGGTGTCACCCGGTTTCCAACTGGCGACTTCCACCTTCGTGAGCGTGTCCAGGTTGACCTTTTTGCTTTTGACGTAATCGGGTGTCCACTGAACCTGCGGCCAGAGGTCCAGGCTGGGTGGGGTGAGGTAGGCCGGGCCACTGCCGTCAAGCACAAAGTGCGCGTGGCGCGTGGCAGCGCAGTTGGGAATCATGGCAACCGGCTTGCCGGCAGCATGCGTCGGGTAGAGCTTGATCTTGATGTCCAGCACGGTTGTCAGCCCGCCAAGGCCTTGCGCACCGATGCCCAGCGCGTTGACTTTGTCAAACAGCTCCAGGCGCATTTCCTCGACCTGGTCAAGCGGCTTGCCGGCCGCGCTTTTGGCTTGCAGCTCGTACATGTCGATGTCGTCCATCAGGCTTTCTTTGGCCATGAGAACGGATTTTTCTGCGGTGCCGCCAATGCCGATGCCCAGCATGCCGGGTGGGCACCAGCCGGCGCCCATGGTGGGAACGGTTTTGAGCACCCAGTCCACGATGGAGTCGCCCGGGTTGAGCATGGCCATTTTGCTTTTGTTCTCAGAACCGCCGCCTTTGGCTGCCACTGTCACCTCCATGGTGTTGCCGGGTACCAGCTCGGTAAAGATCACAGCCGGTGTGTTGTCCTGCGTGTTGACCCGCATGAAGTGCGGGTCGGCGACAACGCTGGCGCGCAGGGTGTTGTCCGGGTGCTTGTAGCCCCGGCGTACGCCTTCGTTGACGGCGTCTTCAAAGCTGCCGGTAAAACCCGTCAAGCGAACATCCATGCCCAGCTTGATGAAGACGTTGACGATACCGGTGTCCTGGCAGATCGGCCTGTGGCCGGTGGCACTCATCTTGGAGTTGGTGAGGATCTGCGCAATGGCGTCTTTGGCTGCCGGGCTTTGCTCGCGCTCATAGGCACGCGCCAAGTGCGCAATGAAATCAGCCGGGTGGTAGTAGCTGATGAATTGCAGGGCTGCAGCCACCGATTCGATCAGGTCTTCTTGTTGAATGTTCGTGGTCATAGGTGTGGTTGCTGGCTTGTTGTTCAGTGGTCAGCGCTGCCGTCGCGCACCATCAGTTTGTCGGTGTAGGCAATCGCCAGCGCACTGAGCAGGAACACGATATGGATGATGGTTTGCCACATCAGCACCTTGACGTCGTAATTGGCAGCGTTGATGAAGGTTTTCAGCAGGTGAATAGAGCTGATGCCGATGATGGCCGTGCCTAGCTTGACCTTGAGCACCGAGGCGTTCACGTGGCTCAGCCATTCAGGCTGGTCCGGGTGGTCTTCCAGGTTCATGCGGCTGACAAAGGTTTCGTAACCGCCGACGATGACCATGATCAGCAAGTTGGAGATCATGACCACATCAATCAAGGCCAGCACCACCAGCATGATCACCGTCTCATTGAGCGAGGTGAGCGTGACATCGGACTTGTAGCCGATGCTGCTGACCAGCGCCTGCAGCGCGGTTTGGCTGCCGAATACCGCCTCGACCAGGTGGAGCAATTCCACTAGAAAGTGATAAACGTAGACACCTTGCGCCACGATCAGGCCAATGTACAAAGGCAGCTGAAGCCAGCGGCTGGCAAAGATAAAGCGTGGAATGGGGCGCAATGCTTGTGGGGTTTTGGGCTTTGGGTCGGTCATGGTGTTTTGGGTGTTTAATTCAAAATTGTAGGGGTTTCAACTTGGCCGCCGCCGCGGCAGGTGTTTGTAAGCTTGGCGCCAGTCAGTGGCTTGTAAGTGCCAGCCGCGATATTTGGATTTGGTTGGGAATTTTTATAATTGAGATTAAGAGGAGACAGCTCATGAGTGCACCGCTATCGGCCATTGAGTCAACACTGGTAGAAAACCGGGTTTTCAACCCAGATCCGGCCTTTGTCAAGGCCGCTCGTATCTCCGGCATGGCCGCTTATGAAGCGCTATGCAAAGAAGCCGAAACGGATTTTGAGGGCTACTGGGCCCGTCTGGCCCGCGAGAACCTGAGCTGGAAAAAACCTTTCACCCGCACATTGGACGAGTCCAATGCGCCGTTTTACAAGTGGTTTGACGATGGCCTGATCAACGCTTCGTACAACTGCCTGGACCGCCATCTGGGCACCGCTACCGAACAACAAAAAGCCATCATCTTTGAAAGCGATGACGGCAAGGTGACAAATGTCACCTACAAGGAACTGCACGCCAAAGTCTGCCAGTTTGCCAATGTGCTCAAGGGCATGGGCGTGAAAAAAGGTGACCGCGTTGTTATCTACATGCCCATGACCGTGGAAGGCGTTGTGGCCATGCAAGCCTGCGCCCGCATTGGCGCTACGCATTCGGTGGTGTTCGGCGGTTTTTCTGCCAAGAGCCTGCAAGAGCGCATCCAAGACGCCGGTGCCGTGGCGGTCATCACCGCCAACTACCAGTTGCGTGGTGGCAAAGAGTTGCCATTGAAGGCGATCGTTGACGAAGGCATCGCCCTGGGCGGTTGCGAATCCATTAAGAACGTCATCGTTTACCAGCGCACCCCGACCGCCTGCAACATGGTTGCCGGCCGTGACAGCCTGATGCATGAAGGCATGGCTGCTCAGTCCGCTGTGTGTGAGCCCGAATTCGTGGGCGCCGAGCATCCGCTGTTCATTCTTTACACCTCCGGCTCAACGGGCAAACCCAAGGGCGTGCAACACAGCACCGGCGGTTATTTGCTGTGGGCCAAGCTGACCATGGACTGGACCTTTGACATCCGCCCCAGCGACGTCTTCTGGTGCACGGCCGACATCGGTTGGATCACCGGCCACACCTATGTCGCCTACGGCCCCTTAGCCGCCGGCGCCACCCAGTTGATTTTTGAAGGCATTCCGACCTACCCGAATGCCGGACGCTTTTGGCAGATGATCGAGCGCCACAAGGTCAGCGTGTTCTACACCGCGCCGACAGCCATCCGCTCACTGATCAAGGCCGCCGAGGCCGATCCGAAGGTGCACCCCGATGCGTCCGACTTGAGCAGCTTGCGCATACTCGGATCGGTGGGCGAACCCATCAACCCTGAAGCCTGGATGTGGTACTACAAAAACATCGGCCACGAGAAGTGCCCGATCGTTGACACCTTCTGGCAGACCGAAACCGGCGGCCACGTGATGACCCCGCTGCCAGGCGCCACCCCCTTGGTGCCGGGCAGTTGCACGCTCCCCCTGCCCGGCATCATGGCGTCCATCGTTGATGAAGCCGGCCATGACGTGCCCAACGGCTCAGGCGGCATGCTGGTGATCAAGCGCCCCTGGCCTTCGATGATCCGCACCATCTGGAACGACCCCGAGCGTTTTGCCAAAAGCTACTTTCCCGCGGAAATGGGCGGCACTTACTACCTGGCCGGTGACGGCGCTGTGCGCAGTGAAGACCGTGGCTACTTCCGAATCACCGGCCGCATTGACGACGTGCTCAATGTCTCCGGTCACCGCATGGGCACCATGGAAATCGAGTCGGCGCTGGTGGCGCACTCTGCGCTGGTGGCAGAAGCCGCCGTGGTGGGCCGGCCCGATGATGTGACCGGCGAGGCCATCGTGGCCTTTGTGGTGCTCAAACGCCCGCGGCCGACCGGCGAAGAGGCCAAAGCGATTGCCAAGGAGCTGCGTGACTGGGTTGGCAAGGAGATCGGACCGATCGCCAAACCCAAAGAAATCCGCTTTGGTGACAACCTGCCCAAGACCCGCAGCGGCAAGATCATGCGCCGTTTATTGCGCGGCATCGCCAAGGGCGACGCCCTGCCGCAGGACACCTCGACGCTGGAGAACCCCGCCATTCTGGATCAGCTGTCTGAAAAGAGCTGACATGGGCGTCACCGCGTCTGTGCGTGCGGAAATACTTGAATTTTTGAACGCCTTCCAGTAAGGCGAACCGGAGCTGAGCGTCGAAGAGACCTGCTCAGACAGCCGGCCTGGCGGCGGGGGCTGCTGGCGTTGCGCTAGCTGGAGCAGCT
>JBIKHX010000211.1:0-4461 GCA_044361945.1 Polaromonas sp.
GGGTTAATGGCAATGCGTTGGCCTCTGTATCCGTTAAGGTAAAAGGTGCCGACTGGATCTTGAAAATTTTCCGTCCAAATTTGATAGCCATAGCCTTTAAAGGACCGGCCTATCCAAAAGTCATCGCCAAATGACTTAGATTGGTTTTGAATTTGCGTGGTGCTCGCCTTTTCAACGAATCGGTTGTAGCAATCCCCTGTTGGCGTTCTCCGCTCATCCATGATGTGCAGGCCTATGCGGGCCCAATCACGCAGGGTTGCATGAAAGCTGGACGGGGTATGCGTAATGCCTTTTTGGTCATGAATCCAATAAGCCACGTCTTCAGCCTGAACGCTTGGCCAAAACAATGTTGAGAATGACGTAGAAAACTCGGGACGGTCTTGCCCGCCAGCGACAAAGGCCAGGGCTTGCGTGTCTAAATTTTTATAAGAGAACTCTTCACCCGCAGTCACTGAACTTTGGTCCGGCTTTTTTTGAGGCGCACCATAATCGTGTAATTGTTTTTGAACATCCGCGTAGCCTGCGTACCAAGGGTTGCCAAAAAAAGCATTGGGTAGATGGGCTGGCGGATTTAAGGGACTTCCTCCTCTTTTGGCAGACCCTCGGCTTGCACCGCTGGCCATCATGAGCAACTGCCGCACTGTCGCCTCGCCATATTGCGTACCTGCAAGTCGGTCGTCATAGGACTTGGCTTTGCGGTCCAAATCCGGCAACAAGCCCGAACAATGAACCCGACCCACAGTGAGTGCTGTCAGGGTTTTACTCATGGAATAACCCAGGAGCGGCGTTTTAGGGCCAACTTGAGGGTGATAGCGCTCAAAAATAATCTCCCCCTTTTCGACAAGCAGAATGGCCAGCGTAGGGTTAGTGTCAAAAATCCGATTCGCGTTTTGGATAAGTGCGCGTTGCTTAAAACTTAAACTTGTCGCCAAGGGAAGTAGGCGGGGTCGGCCTGATGGCTGAATGGGGTAAACGGCCTTGAATTTTGAGAGTGAATCGACGCAATCAACCCCCCGGCAGTAAATTTGCAACCCGTTGGGCTGAATACCTTCAGGCGGTTGTGGCAACACACCGCCAGACTGAAGGCATTCCCCTAGGCCTGGTAAAGGCGTAAATTGCGTTGCCGCCGCATACGCTGGTGTGTTTCGCAGCAGGCAATAACCATCTTGCGTTTTCTTGATTTCAGGCCCGGGCACTTGGGCGTGTGCGCCCACTGCAATACTGAAACATATCCCCAAAGAAACAGAAAAAAATTTCATGGTGCGTTTTAAATGAAGGAGCTCTGCAAAGCTTACACGTGCATGAAAATTGGGGTAAGTTGGCTGCCGGCAGAGTTCAAGAAGGCGACATAATTCTACTGCGCTGCCCCAGCGCATGGGCGGCAAAGGCGTATATCTGGAGGTGGCGCCGTTTAGAAAACGGCCGAAGCCTTCTGGTTTTACAGTACATGAAAACACAATTTCTCATCGCAGCTTGAGAAAATGGTCTATGGAATTTGTAGGTGCGGCAGAAATCGAATCACGTATGTCGTCTTCGGCCATCGGAAGTTTGATGAGCGTTCTAACGGAAAGCTCTAAGTCCAAACCCCTTTCATTTGGCCTCAATGCATTTGTTTCAATCTATAACCAGACGCACAAGTCTCCTTACAGGTAATTCTTACCCCAGCTAAGTCATCCTCTGCAGTCGCAATTGCAACTAGGCTTTGGCTCAAGATAGAGCGCTTTAGATAAATCTCCAGACCCGCAAAGGCAAGCCATCTGCAGATGGTGACCTCAGGTATTGAATTGGCATGGGCTTGCAGCCTGTTGCATGACCGGGTGAGTGAGCCTGGCTAATACTTGCCGCTTTATGGGCTGGCACTGTTTATGCATAGCTGATGGACAGACCAACAGGTCAAAAGGAGTCCGTGTTATGGATACTTCAATCTCGCTACGCATTGACGCTAATGCTGGTCAATGGAGCGGCAATAATTCGCCGCAAGGGGACAGACAAAACCGTCGCCGACAAAAACTGCAAGCCTTGCTTCTAAGTTTAAAGGCGGGTGAGTTGGATGCTTCACGCCAGGCTTTCACTGCGCTGGTTAATTTTGATCCCTCTGTGTCTGCAGACCCTTATCTCAGCAAGATTGGCGCTGCTTTGCAAAGCAGTAATCTTTACGCTGCACAACACTTCGGTCATGAAATACAAAACCGTGGCGGTCAACTCCGACCGGTCGCATCAGATGATCATGTTGCTAAAAAAATTACCGATGGGCAAACTCCGTACAACATTTACTCCGGGCTCAATAGGGTCGATTTTTCAGCTTGATCGAGCTAAAAGTGTGCACATTGGCGTTCCAGGCCAAATGAAAATTAAGCGAAGCTGGCTGCCGGGAGATCTTCAGAAAGCCGCATAAACTGCTTGATAAGACGTAGGTCAAACAGGGGCAAGTTCAGTATGCAAATTCAACGCACCCAGGTAGCCATCATTGGCGGCGGACCGGCCGGCTTGTTGCTCGGGCAACTGCTGCACAAGGCCGGCATCGACGCCATTTTGATCGAGCGCCAGAGCCCCGACTATGTGCTCGGCCGCATACGCGCCGGCGTTCTCGAGCAAGTCAGCATGGACTTGCTTGACGAAGCCGGCGTGGGCGCGCGTATGCACCAGGAAGGCCTGGTGCACGGCGGCTTTGACATGTTGTTCAAAGGAGAGCGCCACCGCATCGACATGCAGGCGCTGACAGGCGGTAAGCAGGTCATGGTTTATGGTCAAACTGAAGTCACCCGTGACCTGATGGATGCGCGCCAGGCTGCGGGCCTGCCCACTGTTTACGAGGCCACCAACGTCACGGTGCACGACTTTGACACCGACCGACCGCGTGTGCGTTATGAAACTACCGGAGCGAATGGCAGCGAGCAGCACGAGATCGCCTGCGATTTCATCGCAGGTTGCGACGGCTTTCATGGTGTGTGCCGTGCCAGCGCGCCGCGCAATGCCATCCGCGAATACGAAAAGGCCTACCCCTTCGGCTGGCTGGGCGTGCTGGCGGATACGCCGCCCGTTCACCATGAACTGATTTACGTCAACAGCCCGCGCGGCTTTGCGCTGTGCTCGCAGCGCAGCCACACACGCAGCCGCTACTACCTGCAAGTGCCGCTGACCGACAAGGTCGAGAACTGGAGCGATGCGGCCTTCTGGGACGAGTTGCGCATTCGGCTGGACCCGGCAGCGCGCGCACAACTGGTGACTGGCCCGTCGATTGAAAAAAGCATCGCACCGCTGCGCAGTTTTGTGACAGAGCCCATGCGCTTTGGTCGTATGTTTTTGGCTGGTGACGCAGCGCACATCGTGCCGCCCACCGGCGCCAAAGGGCTGAACCTGGCGGCCAGCGATGTGAAATACCTCTCAAGTGCCTTCATCGAGTTTTACCGCGACAAAACTGAAGCCGGCGTTGACGCCTACTCAGAGCGCTGCCTGCGCCGGGTTTGGCGCGCCGAGCGCTTTTCGTGGTGGTTCACCAGCCTCATGCACCGCTTTCCTGAAAACGGCGAGATCGGCCAGAAACTGCAAGAGGCCGAACTTGACTACATCGTCCATTCCGATGCCGGCTCGCGCTCGGTAGCTGAAAACTATGTCGGGCTGCCGCTGAACTTCGGCGAGTAAGCCGTCTGCTGCCCATGGGTTAAATTCAGACCCATGACAAGCTCCACTGCACTGCGCCCTGACCTGCCCGCATTGAAAACCCTGAAAGGCCTGCGCATCCTCAGCCTGGCGCTGAACCTGCCTGGCCCGGCGGCGCTAATGCGTTGCAGGCAAATGGGCGCGCGCTGCGTCAAGCTCGAGCCGCCCGCTGGCGACCCCATGCAACACTACAGCCCTGTTGCTTACGCGCAATTGCACGAGGGCGTCACAACCAGCACAGCCGACCTGAAGACCGAGGCCGGCCAAAAAGCCCTGCACCGCCAACTGGCCAAAACCGATGTATTGCTGACCTCGTTTCGCCCCTCTGCCATTGAAAAACTAGGCTTGGGCTGGAAAAGCCTGCACCGCCTCTACCCTGCCCTGTCGCATGTGGCCATCGTCGGCAGCCCGGGCGAAGGCGCTGAAATACCCGGCCATGACCTGACCTACCTGGCCGACCACGGATTGGTGCCCGGGCTGGAACTGCCAGCCACCCTGTTTGCCGACATGGGCGGCTCCCTGATAGCCAGCGAGGCGGTGCTGCAAGCTGCGCTGCGCCAGCGCATGGGTGGCAAGGGCGTGTACCTGGAGGTGGCCCTCGCAGAAGCGGCGCGCTACCTGGCGCTGCCCCGGCAATGGGGGCTGACCCAGCCCGAAGGTTTTGTGGGCGGCGCGCATGCCGGCTACGGCGTGTATGCCTGCCGGGACGGGCGGGTGGCGGTGGCTGCACTGGAGCCGCATTTTGCAAGGGCGCTGTGTGCGGCAGCCGGCGTGGCGGCATCTAGCCTGGCCAGCTTGCAA
>JBIKHX010000213.1:0-4441 GCA_044361945.1 Polaromonas sp.
CAGCGAGTAAGCGTGAATCAGCTCAACCGCGCAAGCAGCCCGCAAAGCGGCCTGGGGGTTACCGGCCACGGCCTCGCAGGCGGCCAGCACCAGCAGCGGACGCAAGCGTTTACCCCCGTCCAGCACGGCGTAGCGCATGGCTTCACCCAAGCCGGCCGGGGCCGCACAGGTTTGCGGGCAGGCCACCCCGTTTTGCAAGGCTGTCTCGACCCGTTCAAGCTGAAGTGCGCTCCAGCCGGGCAAGTCAAAGGAAGCGCCACTGAGCGTCTTAGGGGAGTTCAATGAATTCAAAGCTTTATTCCTGTGTCCAGGGTTTAAGTTCGCCGCCATCGAGCACCTTAATTTGCTGCTCCACGGCTGCCAGCTTGTCGCGGCAATAGGCCAGCAACTGGGCGCCGCGCTGGTAACCGGCCAGCAACTGGTCCAGCGGCATTTGACCGCCTTCGAGCTCAAGGACCAGTTTTTCCAGCTCTTGCAAGGCCGCCTCGTAATGGGCGGGCTCGGTCGAGAGGGGGGCAGCGTTTGTTTTTCTCATGGCTTGTTGTATCAGTGTGCAGACGATTTTAGAGGCTTGCTGTGCGAGCCGGCTTCCAGGGCCGTCAGACCCCGGGCGGCAAGGGGCGGTAGGTACAATGAAAAACCAGTTTTAAAGGGCTGCCGATCTCGCGCTGCCCGACCAACAGTTTCACAAGTGCATGTCTGATTTAAGCCTTCGACTCTTGCAGGCGACCAGCCAGCTGCCCATCTCCAGCTATTTTGACCCCGGTCTGTA
This sequence comes from Polaromonas sp., assembly GCA_044361945.1. Classification (GTDB taxonomy): domain Bacteria; phylum Pseudomonadota; class Gammaproteobacteria; order Burkholderiales; family Burkholderiaceae_C; genus Polaromonas. Next base: position 773 of record JBIKHX010000213.1, read on the forward strand.
CGCCCGCGAGCAGCAAAAGCTGTTTGCCAAAGGCCCGCGCTACCTGGGTCATGAGCTGGCGGTGCCCAAGCTGGGGGACTATTACACGCTGCCCCACGAAGGCCAGGGCCGGGCGCTGGTGCGCAATGCCTCGGGCATTGAGCTGATCTCCAATGTCTGCCGGCACCGGCAAGCCCTCTTGCTGCAAGGCCGCGGCTCGCTGGGCGACCGGGCTGACAGCAACATCGTCTGCCCGCTGCACCGCTGGACTTACAACATCGCCGGCGAGCTGATTGGCGCGCCGCACTTCGAGATCGACCCTTGTTTGAACTTGAACCGCTACAAAACCACCACCTGGAACGGCCTGGTGTTTGAAGACAACGGGCACAACATGGCCGCCGAGATGGCCGGCCTGGGCTCGATGCAAGACCTGGACTTCAGCGGCTACCAGCTCGACAAAATGCATCTGCACGAATGCAACTACAACTGGAAAACCTTCATCGAGGTCTACCTGGAGGACTACCACGTCGGCCCCTACCACCCGGGCTTGGGCGGCTTTGTCACCACCGACGATTTGCGCTGGGAGCTGAGCAAAAACTACTCGGTGCAGACGGTCGGCGTGTCCGACAAGCTGGGCAAGCCCGGCACCGACGTCTACAAAAAGTGGCATGACGTGGTGCTGCAATACCGCAAGGGGGCGGCCCCCAAGTACGGCGCCATCTGGCTGACTTACTACCCGAACGTGATGATCGAGTGGTACCCGCATGCGCTGGTGGTCAGCACACTGCACCCGCAGGGGCCCGATAAAACCTTGAACGTAGTGGAGTTTTTCTACCCGGAGGAAATCTGCGCCTTCGAGCGCGAATTCATCGAGGCGCAGCAAGCCGCCTACATGGAGACCTGCGTTGAGGACGACGAAATTGCCCTGCGCATGGACGCCGGCCGCCTCGCCTTGATGCAGCGCGGCGACAATGAGTTCGGCCCTTACCAAAGCCCGATGGAAGACGGTATGCAGCACTTTCACGAGTGGTACCGCCGCGAAATGGGTGCCAGCAAAACCACCCAGATGATCTGAGCGGCGATTCAGGACACGGCTCATGCAAGCGCTCTGGATGGTTCTGGCCTCTTTTCTGTTCGCCTCCATGGGCGTGTGCGTCAAACTGGCATCGAGTAACTTCAACGCCTTTGAACTGGTGCTCTACCGCGGACTGGTGGGCATGGTGTTCATGGGCCTGATCGTGCAGGCGCGCGGCTCGGGCTTGCGCACCCGCTTTCCCGGCATGCAGGCCTGGCGCAGCCTGATCGGCGTGATCTCTCTGGTTGCCTGGTTTTATGCGATTGCCTATTTGCCGCTGGCCACGGCCGTGACGCTGAACTATATGAGCAGCATCTGGGTGGCCGCCTTTTTGATAGGTGGCGCCCTGCTGTACACCCGCGGGCCGATGCAGCCGCGCCAGGGCCTGCTGATGCTCACGGTGCTGACCGGCTTTGGCGGCGTGGTCATGATTCTGCGGCCCACACTGGAACAAAACCAGCTGTTTGCCGGACTGATCGGGCTGATGTCGGGCCTGCTGGCGGCCCTGGCTTACATACAGGTCACAGCCTTGGGCCGGGTGGGCGAGCCCGAAGAGCGCACGGTGTTTTACTTTGCGCTGGGCTCAGCCTTGGGCGGCGGCATCGGCGTCATGTTCACCGGGTTGTCTGAATGGAACTCTCAAGCCGCCGTCTGGTTACTGCCGATTGGCGTGCTGGCCTCGATGGCCCAGTGGTGCATGACGCGGGCCTACAGCCAAGGGCCCACACTGGTGGCGGCGAACCTGCAGTATTCGGGTATTGTGTTTGCGGCGCTGTACAGCCTGTTGCTGTTTGGCGATCAGATCCCGCTGTTAGGCTGGCTGGGCATGCTGGTGATTGTGGCCAGCGGCGTGGTGGCCACGGCCCTGCGCACGCAAACCCTGCCCAACCCGCCGGCCGAAGAACACTAACAACACTAACAACACTAACAACGCAACGACGCTGAACCCACAACTTTCTGGAAGGCTCTCACCATGCACACCCACCTGATCTCTGCCGAACAGCTTGCGCCCCTGCTGGCCACACCCGCCAACTGCCTGGTATTTGACTGCAGCTTCAACCTGATGCAGCCCGATGCCGGCGCTGCGGACTATGCCCAGGCACACATTCCTGGCGCTGTCTATGCGCACCTGGACCACGCGCTCAGCGCCAAACCCGGCCTGCACGAAACAGCCTCCGGCGGGCGGCATCCGCTGCCCAGCCGCGAGCGCTTTGCTCTCTGGCTGGCCAGCGTTGGTTTGTCCAACGACATGCAAGCCGTGGTGTATGACCGCAACGGCGCCAACTACTGCGGCCGGCTCTGGTGGATGCTCAAGTGGGCCGGCCATGAGGCGGTGGCCGTGCTCGACGGCGGTTTGCAGGCCTGGCAGGCGGCAGGCGGCGCCGTGACGGCCGGCCAGGAGCCAGCCCGCGCGCCCGCGGTTTTTGCGCTGAAAGAAGCCCGAGCCCGGCTGCTAGACGCCAACGCTGTGGCCGCCGCCCTGGGCCGGCCGGAACAGACGCTGCTGGACGCGCGGGCCACACCGCGATTCAAGGGCGAGGTCGAGCCGCTGGACCCGGTGGCCGGTCATATTCCGGGTGCGCTGAACCGGCCCTTCGGCCAGAACCTGGGCGCAGACGGCAAGTTCAAGCCGGCCGCGCAACTGCGGGCTGAGTTCGAAGCCCTTCTGGGCCAGCGCGACCCAGCCGGCGTGGTGCATCAATGCGGCAGTGGCGTCAGTGCCCTTCCGAACATGCTAGCCATGGAGATCGCGGGCTTTAGCGGTTCGGCGCTGTACGCCGGCAGCTGGAGCGATTGGTGCAGCGATGCCAGCCGCCCTGTCGCGCAAGGCTGACAACACGGCTGCCGTGACCCCTTATCACTTGTACCTGCTCGAATGCGAAGACGGCACGCTCTACACCGGGGTGGCGCTGGACGTGGAAAAACGCTTTGTGCAACATCTCTTGGGCCTGGGCGCAGCCTATACCCGCTCGCATCCGCCGCGCCGTGTGCTGGCTTGCCGCTGCTACCCCGGCAAGGGCGAAGCCCTGAGCGCTGAGTACGCGCTCAAGCAAATCCGGCGTGAACAAAAATTACAATTTTTCAAATCCCATGAACAACTGGCCGGCGTGCAGTTGTCGCCTGTTTCTCAATCTGCAAGGAGAGCCGCACCTTGACCCCAGCGCTTGATGTTGTCACTTTCGGCGAGGCCATGCTGCTGCTGGTGGCAGACCGCCCCGGCCCGCTGGAAGCAGCCGGCTCTTTTTACAAACGCAGCGCCGGCGCCGAAACTAATGTCGCCATCGGCCTGGCACGTCTCGGGCTGAAAGTTGCCTGGGCCAGCCGCCTGGGCACGGATTCGATGGGTCGCTATTTACTGGCCACCATGACCGGTGAAGGCGTGGACTGCGCGCAGGTGGTCTGCGATGCCACGCAAAAAACCGGTTTCATGTTCAAAGGCCAGGTGCAAGGCGGCGGTGATCCGCCAGTTGAATACCACCGCCAGGGCTCGGCCGCCAGCGGGATGGGGCCGCAGGACATCAACCAAGCCTGGCTGCTGTCAGCACGGCACCTGCATGCCACCGGTGTTTTTGCGGCGGTGTCGGCCAGCACGCTGGCCCTCACACAAAAGAGCA
>JBIKHX010000214.1:0-4440 GCA_044361945.1 Polaromonas sp.
GGCAAAGTCGGCGATGCGGCGCAGGTGCGTGATGCCGCCTGCGTGCACAACGGTGGCGCGTATGTAGTCAATCAGCTGATTTTGAATCAGGTCTTTGCAGTCCCACAGGCTGTTGAAAATCTCGCCCACGGCCAGCGGCGTGGTGGTGTGCTGGCGGATTAGGCGGAAGGCTTCCTGGTTTTCTGCCGGCGTCGCGTCTTCTATCCAAAACAGGTGATAGGGCTCGAGTGATTTTCCCAGCCGCGCCGCTTCAATGGGTGTGAGGCGGTGGTGCACGTCGTGCAGCAGGTGCGTGTCGGGGCCGACGGCCTGGCGCACGGCTTCAAACAGCTTGGGGGTGTGCAGCAGGTATTTTTCGCTGCTCCAGTCGTGCTCGCTTGGCAGGTCGCCGTCGGCGGGTTCGTAAAAGCGCGTGCCTTTGGCCACGCCATAAACCTTGTCAAGCCCGGGCACGCCGCTTTGCGCGCGTATGGCGAGATACCCCATTTCTTTGTGGCGAAGTACTTCGTCTACGGTGTGCGCAATGTCGCTGCCGTTGGCGTGGCCATAGACCATGACGCCGCTGCGGCTGCGTCCGCCCAGCAGTTGGTACAGCGGCATGTTGGCGGCCTTGGCTTTGATGTCCCACAGTGCCGTATCGACCGCCGCAATAGCGCTCATGGTCACCGGGCCGCGGCGCCAGTAAGCGCCTTTGTAGAGGTACTGCCAGATGTCTTCGATCTGGTGCGCGTCGCGCCCGATCAGGCAGGGGATCACATGGTCCTCAAGGTAGCTCACCACCGACAGCTCGCGCCCGTTCAGGGTGGCGTCGCCGATGCCGGTGAGGCCTTCGTCGGTTTCAATTTTCAGGGTGACGAAGTTACGGCCGGGGCTGCAGACGATGACTTTGGCGCTGGTGATTTTCATGGTCGTTGCTTGGTATCGATAAAGGCTAAGGCAGCAGCGCAGCCGCTTTGAGCATGCCGTGGCTGCGAATATTCTTGAGCTGCATGGTGACCCCGGCCAGCCAGGGCGCGCTGCGCGGCAGCACCTCGCCCCACACGCTGGTCAGCGTACCCAGCGCTTGCACGGTGGCAGCAGTGTCGCCAGCGTGCGTGCGGGCCAAGGCCTGCAGCTGATCGCCTAGTGGGTCATTGATGGTGTAGGCCTGAGCCTGCTCGTCTTGTCCAAGGCAAAAGCGCATCCAGGCGGCAGCGGCAAAGGCCAGACGTTCAAAAGCCTGGCCATGCGCCAGCAGGTCCAGCACCGGCGGCACCCAGCGCTGCAGAATTTTTTGAGAGCCGTCGTTGGCGATCTGGTGAACGCTGTGTTTGAGCTCTGGGTTGGCAAAGCGTGCGAGCAATGCGTCGCGGTAGGTGGGCCAGTCCTGGCGGCTGAGGTGCGGGCCGATTTCGTGCGTCATCAGGCCGTGCACCAAGCGGTGCAGCACAGGCTGGCCTATGCATTGGGCAATGGTCGGCAAGCCAGCTACCGCACCGATGTAAGCCATGGCCGAGTGGCTGCCGTTGAGCATGCGCAGCTTGGCGTCTTCGAAGGGCCGCACCTCATCGACCACTGTCACGCCGGCGCTGGTTAGAGCCTGTTCGTCTGAGGGGTCTGCAAAGCGACGCTCCAGCACCCACTCGGTAAAGCTTTCGGTGCCCAACGCACATGCGTCAACCACGCCCAGCGCCTGGCGGGCCGCGTCCAGGCGCGCCGGCGTGGCGGCCGGCACAATGCGGTCCACCATGCTATTAGGAAATGCGCATTGCGTTTGCACCCAGTCCGCCAGCGCGAGCGACAGGGCGCGGGCGGCGTTCAGGCACAGCGCTTGCAAATAGCGGCCGTTGCCGGTGAGGTTGTCGCAAGAAGCGATGGTCAGGCCGGGCAGGCCCGCCGCATGCCGCCTGGCCAGGCCTTGTACCAGTAACTCGGCCAGCGCAGGCACATAGCCTTTTTCAGTGACGGTGAGCGTGATCCAGCGCGTAGCGGGCGCAGCGATGGCGGCAAAGATTTTTTCGGGCTCGCGGGCGGCCACAGCGGTTTGCAGCAGCGCACCGGCCACCTGCCAGGCCACACCATCGCGGCTGGCGATTTGCAGCGCGTAAATGCCTTGTTGTGCAGCCAGTGCGTCGGCCAGTTGGGTGCTGCGCATGGCCACGCCAAAAATGCCCCAGCGCGTGTCGCCACTTGCCAGCAAGCGCTCAAACACCAGCGCCTGGTGTGCCCGGTGAAAAGCCCCCAAGCCCAGATGCACCACGCCCGGCGCCAAGCCGGCGCGTGCGTAAGCGGGCACGCTAAGCCCTTGCGCCTTCAGGCGCGGCAGGTCGGCAGGTGACAAAAAAGCAGAGCTTTTGCCCGGGGTGTCGTTCATGGTGTGGCTTTTGTCGGGCATGTCAGGCACTGCCAATGATTTATGTCTGGGGCTGCAATTTCAAACTGGTAAAACAACGCCCACTTTGTCCCCGGCCTGGCGCAGCTCCTTCCAGGTTTCAGGGTCAATAGCGATACCGTCTTTAGCGCGCTTAAGGCGTGCGGCGCGCTCGGGTTCGCCCGCCATTTGCACGGCTTCAAAGCCGGGCGCTGCCGGGGCGGCGCGCATCCATTCCACAAAGGCCAGGGCCTCGGTCTCCATGGCGCTTTGTGTGCCCAGTTTGGCCGGGTTGATCAGGATGGTCAACATGCTGTTGGTGACAGCACGCCCCGGGTTGCTGGCTTGGTGCCAGGTGCCGCCGCCGGTGAGCGCGCCGCCCAGCAGTTCGCAGGCCATGGCCAGCCCCGAGCCCTTGTGTTCGCCAAAAGGCATGAGCGCACCAAACAAACCGCCGCTTTGCGGCACCACCACCACGCCGGGCTTGGTCGTCGGGTGGCCTTTTTCGTCAATCAAAAATCCGGGCTCGACTGTTTTGCCGAGGTTGTGCGCCACGCGCATCTTGCCCTGCGCCACGCGGCTGGTGGCAAAGTCCAGCACAAAGGGTGGCTGGCCTTGGATGGGCACGCCGATGCAGCAGGGGTTGGTGCCGTAGCGGCCATCGGCGCCGCCCCAGGGCGCCACCACCGGCCGCGACTTGACGTTGACAAAGTGCAGCGCCACCAGACCTTGCGCCACCGCCATTTCGGCAAAGTGGCCGATGCGCCCCAGGTGGTGGGCTTCAGCCAGCGCCATGATGCAACTGCCGTGTTCTTGCGCGCGGGCCATGGCCATGTGCATGGCTTGCTCGCCGACCACCTGGCCGTAACCGCGCTGGCCGTGCAGCGACAGCAGCGTTCCGGCGTCCAGTAATGTCTTGACGCTGGCATTCGGGGTGAGGCCGCCTTCGAGCACGGCATCGACATAGCGCGGCAGCATGCCCACACCGTGAGAGTCATGCCCGCTGAGGTTGGCCATAACCAGGTTGGCCGCCACTTTGGCTGCTTCCTCCGGCTGGCTGCCGGCACCGCGCAAAATGTCGGCGCATTGCGTGCGCAGCGCATCGGCTGCAAAGAGTTTTTCTTGTATCGCAGCCATCACATCACCGCCCCGACTTGCCAGGGCACAAACTCGTTTTGTCCGTAGCCGTGTTTTTCACTTTTGCATCCGTGAAATTCGGGAAGGCTCTTTCGGCGGCGGCAAAAATCACTTCGAGATGCAGCCGCCGTCGACGACCAGCGTTCGCCCGTGATATACGAACCCGCGTCGCTGGCGAGCAACAGCGCCGGGCCCATCAATTCCTTTGGGTCGCCCCAGCGCTCGAGGATGGTCGCTTTCGCGAAGTCGGCCTTCTCCGCGGGCGAAAGCAGATTCATCGGCAGGTCGGTGAGGAACGGGCCGGGGGCGATGCAGTTGACGGTGATGCCGAACGTGCCGAGGTCGATGGCGCAACCCTTCGCGAAACCGATGAGGGCGGATTTCGTTGCCGAATAGGGAGCTCGCCCGCCTTTCGAGACGAAGCCCATGATCGGCGAAATATGAATGATTCGGCCCCATTTGCGTTCCTTCATCTGCGGAGCGAGGGCGCGCGTGAGCGCCATGATCGACGTCAGATTGAGTTCGAGAATGCGGTCCCAGTCTTCGTCCTTGATCTGGTCGATGGGAGCGGGGGCGTTGGAGCCGGCGTTGTTGACGAGAATATCTACGCGCCCCATCTTCGCAAGGGCGGCTTCGGCGAGGCGTTTCACATCGTCGCGGTTGTTCATGTCGGCGACGATGTAGACGCCTTCGCGGCCGGTGCCGGCGAGGATTTCGGCGAGGGCCGACCTGAGTTCGCTTTCGTGGCGGCTGGAGATGACGACGTTCGCGCCCGCCTCGGCGAAGGCGCGGGCCATCGCTTTGCCGAGGCCCTTGCTGCCGCCGGTGACCAGAGCGACGCGGCCGGTGAGATCGAAACCCTTGTAGATCATTTTAACTCCTCAATAATGATCGCATCGGCGGCCCTCGCCTCCGCCGGGTCGCCAGCACAGCCAACGGATCATTCAAGTTGA
>JBIKHX010000018.1:0-14405 GCA_044361945.1 Polaromonas sp.
CCCTGCTTTTGCAAACCCAGCGCACTGTAGATTTCCGCTCTGGGTTTTCGGGGCATCAGAGTGCGCAAAAATTGGACATAAGCACTGGGAATTTGCATGTCCACCATGAAATAAGCCCGTGCGTAGCTGAACAAAGCTTGCAAGTCGTCTTCAGTGTGCAAGACGGTGTCTACCGCCAGCTGGCCGGAGGCCGTGTGCAGCAAGGGCAAGGCAATAGGGGTCACCCGATAACCGTTGATGATCTTGCCGACAAGGTAAGCCCCCTTATTTCTGTAAAACAAATTAGAAAGAATTTGAATTTGGAAGTTGGCTCTGGGCACAAATGGCATGCCCAAAACGCCTTTTAAGACTTCGGCAACATCAAGGGCATCACGTTCTAAGTCTTCAAAGCTGAGCTCAAGCTTGAAGTCGCGCAATAGTTGCGCCCAGGTCTGATGCCAAACGGGAAAATTCGGGTAATAAACGCGGTAGGCACCGGGCCCGGTGCCATCCTCCAGTTCGAGGTATTCAGTTGAGACTGCAGGCCGAACAAAGATGAAGTCGTTGTGGAAGTAACTGCGGTGCAGGATCTTGGTGGTGACCGAATTAAAAAATGTCTCTGCCAACTCAGGTTGTTGATGCTCCACCAACAGGCCCACATAGAGCCGCTTGATATCCCGCCATATTTCTACAGGCAAGCTCGACACCGCAAAATCTTTTTCTAAGCGCTGGGTGGCTTCGCCTACACGTTTGTCGTAGAACTCAATGCGGTCTCGCATAGCACGCCGTTGCCCATGCCAATCACCCGTCTCAAAACGGTGTTTCGCTGCGCGATTGGTCTCGCTGAACATGCTGTAGTGCCGCTCGAACCCCTCCAACATGGCGCGTGCAATGCCCAGCGCCAGATTGTCCTGAGAAGTTGTTGATGTCATGACCATGGATTTAGCGTGCGTTTGGTCGGAGTTTAGACGGGGTCTGTCACCGAAAGTTTGCCGGATTGACGAGAACTTTCCTATGCAAAGGGCTGGTATATTAGAAATTCTTTATATGTATTTAAGTTGTTCAAACCCATGAAGCTCACAGACTTGCTCAATGCCGGCGCCGATGGAGACATCGCCATCTCTGCTCCCTCCAGAGCCTCATTGAACTTTCTCGGGTTGCGGCAATTGGTCGCCAGCACCACCAAGGCCCTCAACGATGCGGGTATAGGACGCAACGACAGAGTCGCCATCGTGCTGCCCAATGGCCCTGAAATGGCCTCATGTTTTCTGGCCTGCGCCTGTGCAGCGACCAGTGCCCCGCTGAATCCGGCTTACCGTGTTGACGAATTCGAGTTTTACTTGGATGACCTGAAAGCCTGTGCGCTCATTATTGAAAAAGGTAGCGAATCACCGGCTTTGGCAGCTGCTCTGAAATTAGGTATCCGAATCATTGAGCTGAGCGTTCCTGAAGGCGCTTGTGCCGGCCAATTCACACTGGCCGCTGGTGAACCCGTTCACTGCGACCATGGTGGCCCTGCCTCTGCCAGCGACGTCGCTATGATTTTGCACACCTCGGGAACCACCTCCAAGCCCAAACGCGTGCCGCTCACGGTCCACAATTTATGCGCATCGGCCAAGCACATCGCTGCCACGCTGCAGTTCACAGGTACAGATGTTGGTCTGAACATCATGCCCATGTTCCATATTCATGGCTTGATCGCGGGTCTTCTGGCGCCCCTTTCTGCGGGTTCTAGCGTTTTTTGTACCCCGGGTTTCAACGCCCTGCGCTTTTTCAAATGGATGGAAGAGGCCAAACCCACGTGGTACACCGCTGTGCCTACCATGCACCTGGCGATTGCCACACGCGCCAAGCACAATCTGCAGACCATCGCTGGACACCCCTTGCGTTTCATACGCTCGTCGTCATCGTCTATTCCTCCGCAACTGATTGAACAGATCGAGCAGTTGTTCAACGCGCCATTGGTGGAGTCTTACGGCATGACCGAAGCGTGTCACCAAATGGCGGCCAACCCCCTGCCGCCTCTGAAGCGAAAGCCTGGGACTGTCGGCCAGGCCGCTGGACCGGAAATCCGTATTCTTGGCGAAGAGGGCAGCTTCTTGGCCGCTGGAGAAATCGGCGAGATTGTCATTCGCGGCCCCAATGTCACCCCGGGTTATGAAAATAATGACAAGGCCAATGCGGATGCCTTTGTCGACGGCTGGTTTCGCACTGGCGATCAAGGCATGCTGGACGATGAGGGTTTCCTCAGCATCACAGGTAGATTGAAGGAAATCATCAACCGCGGCGGCGAGAAGATCAGCCCCAGGGAAATTGATGAAATTTTGCTCGACCATGTGTCGGTCGCCCAGGTGGTGGTCTTTGGTGCGCCACACAAGCGCTTGGGCGAAGAAGTGGCGGCCATGGTGGTCTTGCATGAGGGTCACGAGTGTTCTGAGCGCGAACTTCAGCTCTTTGTCTCGGCCCGTGTGGCTGCTTTCAAGGTACCCAAGAAAGTTTTGTTTGTTGAAGAATTGCCCAAGGGTTCTACCGGGAAACTGCAACGCATTGGATTAGCGCAGCGCATTGGCCTTGGTTTTGGCTCGTTTGTACAGGGCGAGTTCTAAGACATGAAGTACACCATCGTCGGGGCAGGCGCCATTGGCGGTTACTTGGGCGCCAAACTGGCACTGGCCGGAGAAGACGTCACCTTCATCGCCCGCAACCGTAACCTTGAGGCCATCAACGCCCGTGGAATGACACTGCATTTGCCCGATGGCAGTACGCAGCAAGCCAACAATGTTCGCGCCGTGCAGGACACAGCTGAGGCAGGCCCGCAGGACGTGGTCTTGCTCACCACCAAAGCGCATCAGCTGCTCGACTTGGTGCCTGGCATGCAAGCACTTTTTGGCCCGGAGACCATGGTGGTCAGCATGGTCAATGGCATTCCCTGGTGGTACTTTCAGAAGCTCGGTGGCGCCTACGACGCTCGCCAGTTGCGCAGCGTCGACCCTGACGGTGCACTGGGCGCTGGCATCGAGATCAAGCGCATCATCGGTGGCATCGTTTACCCGGCTGCTGAACTGTTAGAGCCTGGCGTGGTGAAAGTCATTGAAGGCAACCGCTTCACACTGGGTGAGCTGGACAACCAACGCAGCCCACGAATTGAGGCGCTGAGCAAGTCCATGATGGCCGCAGGCTTTAAAGCACCCGTCTCGCGCGACATCCGCTCAGAAATTTGGGTCAAGCTCTGGGGCAACCTCACCTTCAACCCTGTGAGTGCGCTCAGCCACGCCACGCTGGAAGACATTTGCACTTACCCGCTCACGCGGGAGTTGGCTCAGCGCATGATGGAGGAAGCTCAGCGCGTCGGTGAAAAGCTGGGCGTGACCTTCAAAGTGTCCGTCGACCAACGCATTGCCGGCGCTCAAGCGGTGGGCGCGCACAAAACATCCATGCTGCAAGACGTGGAGCAAGGACGCACCTTGGAGCTGGAAGCGCTTTTGGGCAGTGTCGTTGAATTGGCGCGCATCACCGATTGCCCTACCCCGACCCTGGACGCCATCTACGCGGTCACGTCCTTGTTGTCTCACACCTTGACGCAGCAAGCTGGCAAGCTGGCGCTGCAAAAAGCCTGAATCGAAACATCAAAGGCGCCGTACCTCTATCAGCCGTAGCGGTTGCTGAGCACACCCAGGCCGTCTATTTCTATCTCGACATCGGTGCCCAGGCGCATGGGCAGGGAGCCCACTGAGGTACCACACAGCACCACATCGCCGGGCTCCAGTGTCATGTCATGCGACAAACGCGAAAGCAGCGTCAACGGCTCAAAAATCATGTCTGACAGCGGGTAATTCTGCCGCTCGCGGCCATTGACACGGGTATGCACACTGGCAGAAGTCCAATCAAAGGTGGTGTCAATCCAAGGACCCAGCACGCCAAAGGTATCGAAGCTTTTAGCCCTGGACCACTGGGCAAAGCTGTCGTCGCGGTTGATGAGTTCCATGGCCGACACGTCGTTTGCAATCGTGCATCCGAGCAAATGATCACGGACATGCTCAGGCGCCACTGCGCGCATACGCCGTCCCACCACCAAGGCCAATTCGCCTTCGTAAAACACGGCACCGTCGTAGCTGGCGGGTTTGATTACGGCTTGCTGGTGAGCCGCCAGACTGCTGGGTGCGCGCAAGGCGTACAGCGGCTCTTCAGGAATACGCTGGTTCTGCTTGATGGCCAGCGCATGAAAGTTTTTCCATAAAACAATGACCTTGGAAGGCAGGACGGGTGGCAGCCATTGCACTTGCTCAAGCGCAAGCGCATCGCCATCGTCATTCCAGTCGGCAAACGGGGAGCCGAGCACCGGCTGAACCACATCGCCATTCAGGTGGGCGTAAGTGGGTTGGCCTTCGCGGCCTTGCATGCGAATCCATTTCATGCGGGAAATTCTAACCAGCGCCGGGGGGCGCTGCTAAGGGCTGCACCAAACCTTTAAGGGGCTTCAGCGCCTTTATTGTCAAAATTTTCGTAGAACTGCCGCATTTCTTGTACAGACATGCGTTTGGCAGGTTCATTGGAATTTGAAGCGCGTTCAAACTCAAAACGGGCATCCTCACGCAGCTGGCCGGGCATCAGGCCATCGAGCATGTCGCCCCCTCCTTGACCACCTTTTTGCGCCGGAGCGCTTTGGGCTGCCTTGAAAAGATGCTCTTTGCTCAAACGGTATTGCCGCATCAGCATAGCGATCTCTTTGAGGCCCCTGGCCACTTCAGCCTCACGTGCCTTGGTGCGCGCCAATGCCTGCTCTTTCTTCAAAAGGGCATCTTGGGCTAAAGCCTCGGCGATTTTCGCGTCCAAGGCATCTTTCAAAACTTGTAATTCAGCAATAGATGGCATGGTGTGCTCTGATGGAGTGGATTTTGCAGATAATTCGTTTAACTGGAATGATCCTAACGAATAGATATCCTGAGAACACCACGAATCCCCATGAATCCTCAGCCTTCCTCTCAGTTTTGAGCTGTTCCGGGTGATAAATTGCAATCCATCGGCTTTGAGCCCCGCCCCGGGTGGTTTCAAAGCTGGCATAAAGCCTGTGCGGGCTGACGAAATTCATGCGCCATATTCTGTTTTTACTGTTTTCAGTGATTTTTCTGTTGCCTGCACAGTCAGCGCAGCCGGCGCAGCCCAGCGCCTTGCCGTCAAAGGCTTACTACAAGGACGCATCAGGAAACGCCGGCATTGAAAGCCTCGCGGCGGCAGACTTCAAGCCGTATGCGGGCAACTTTCAAATGCTGTTTGAGAACAATCCCCTATGGTTGCGTCTAACGCCGCAGCCCTACCCTACAGGGGGGCTTGGCGCACCAGATACCGTGGGCCCGTTGGTGCTCCGTGTGGGCCCCCATTCGGTAGACAGCATCGAACTGCATGAACGCGTGGCGGGGCAATGGGTTCGGCGAATCGCTGGCGACAAGCACCCGAAGACGCAGAGCGTCTGCCCTGACGATTACCACTGTTTTGCGCTTGACCCCGGGCGAGCCTCGGAAGAGCCCATTTATTTGCGTATTCAAACGAACGGTTTGGCCGCCATACACACCCAATTGCTGCAAGGCGACGCATTGATGGCGGCCGTGACCTCTCGCTTGACCGATCTGACTGCTTCGATGACGCTTGCCCTGTGCTTGCTCTTGGTTGGTATGTTCCTGGCGTGGCACGGCAAAACACCGCTCATGGTGGTTTATTGCCTGTTCCAGACTTCTGTCATTGTTTTTCTGGCCTCCAACAACGGCTACATGCAGCGCCTGTTGCCGATGGTCGCGCCGGAAGGGCATAGCTTTTTGGGCCAGGCCTCACTCATCGTGCGTTATTTTTTAATGGTCTTGGCTGGCTGGATCGTGCTGGTCTATCACAAACCTACTCGCAACTACCACCTACTTTGTTTGGGTCTTGCCCTCACAAGCGCGACAAGCATGGCATTGCTTTACCTGGGCCAAACACAAAACGCACTCGTATTAACCATGCTTTTGTTTTGCGTTAATCCGTTGGTGCAGATCTACGGCGTCATCACCTGCAGCGCATTTGACAAAGGCTGGCGCTACCGTATTTTGCTCGGAGCTTACAGCCTCGCCAGCATCCTGGTGGTGGTCGGCACTGCCTCTATGTTTGGCGTTGTGAATAACCCGAACACTCAGTCTACGCTCATCACAGGTGGCGACTGGCGCCTCAACGGTTTGTTTGTGGGTGTGGTTTTTTTCTTGATTACGCTCAGCGAAGAAATCAGCCGTCGCAATGACAAGGCGCGTGAGCTTGAAACACTGCGTGAAAGCGCTGTGAATGCGCGGACTAACGCAGAAAAGTTAAAGGAACGCAGCGCGCTGATCGACATGTTGACGCACGAGCTCAAAACTCCGCTGGGCACCATTCAATTTTCTTTGGCCACGCTCAAACGTGCTGTTGCGGGTGATAGCGAATCGATACAACGCATCCAACGCATTGACTCGTCTGTCAAACGCATGGACGACATGATTGAGCATGTTGCCAATTTCAACAAAATTGAACGTTCAGACCTGATGTTGCAGCGCGAACTGATGCCGGCCAGCGAGCTGATTCATGAGTTCATGGACGAGTATTCGTCTCAAGACAGGTTCGAACTTCGCATTGAGCCTGACGCTGCTTTTTTATCAGACCGCAAGATGCTTTCTTTGTTGCTTGAAAACCTGATCAGCAATGCCGTGAAATACAGCGTGGACACCACACCCATTTTGCTGACTGTGAGCGGCCAACCGGCTGTCACCCAGGGCAAATCGCCAGCGGCCAGCTGGACCTGCTTTGAAATATGCAATGAAGTCGCACCGGACAAGGTGCCCGACGAGTCCCGCCTTTTTGAGCGCTACTACCGGCACCCGGAGGTTCAAAATCAACCGGGCATGGGCATCGGTTTGAGCCTGGTTTTATCAGCTGCCGAAAAGATTGGCGCCGTTGTGGACTACCAGCGTGCAGATCAACTGATTACTTTTACTGTCAGGGTTCCAAATTGAGCAAGCTGAAGTCCTCGCTGTTAAAAACAGGCGCTTCCCCGCTGGTCGTCGCCCTGGTCGAAGACGATCGCCTGCTGCGCGAAGAGATTGTTGTCCACTTGCAAGCCAATGGTTTTGTTGTTCATGCCGTCAACAGCGCAGCAGCGCTGGACGATGTGATGGCACGCGAGGCCATTGACTTGTACGTACTCGACCTGAATCTGCCGGGCGAAAACGGCTTGAGTCTGAGCCGGCGCATCCGTCAAAGTTTGCCGGCAGCGGGCATTGTGATCATGACGGCGCGGGTGGCCTTGCAAGACCGCATCTCCGGTTACCAGGAGGGGGGCGCAGACATCTACCTGACCAAGCCAACCGCGCCGGATGAGCTGGTGTTGATACTGATAAGTCTGGCTCGTCGCATCAAAAAAACCGCAGACACCGATGAATGGTCGCTGCGTTTGCGCGACCGCACCTTGCTGGGTCCGCATCCCGGGCAAAAGCTGCGCTTAACCCACCGCGAAAAAACGCTGCTGCTGGCCCTGATCCAGGCCAAAGGCCGGACACTGAGCTCTGGCGCTCTGTGCGACCTTTATGCCGACGACGATGCTGAACAGTCCATCAGCAAGCACGCCCTCGAAGAGATGGTGGCCCGCCTGCGAAAGAAGTTCAAGGATGTGCAGTCCGAAGGTGATGAAGCGGCGATCAAGTCAGTCTGGGGCCAAGGCTATGAGTTGTGCCTGCCGATCAACCTGGCTTGAGCCGCAACATCGCGGCCCGGCTTAACGACCGGCGTGCTGCAAAGCGCGCTGGTAGTAACTCAGGTCCATGAACCGGTCCGGCGCAGGTGCTACGCCACCCCACTGGCCTTCCATTTCGGCGCGCAGCGCGAGCACGTTCTTAAAGCCTTCCATGTTCATGGCGCAGTCCTTGTTCAGCCCATGGCCGGGTGTGGTCAAAGCTTCGTAAGTCAGCTCAGCTTTGGCTTTGTCGAGCTGGAAACTTTTTTGCAGAACTTCCAGCACCTGGGCCCGGTTGGCACTGTTCATGGTGGCGCGGCAACCATCGATGTAAGCGCCTAAAAACCGCTCCAGTGCACCGGCATTGGCTGCCGCCCAGGGGCGCATCACATAAACACCGCTGGCCTGGTAGGGTCCAAATAAATCAATGGTGCGGCCCAGGCTCTTGGCGCCGCGCTCCTTGGCCACAAACGACCAGGGCGGGTTGAGCATGGTGGCCGGGCCGGCCGGCGATTCCAGCGACTTGGTACGTGCCTCAGTGCCACCGAGTGGGTTGAGCTTGTAGTCCTTGCCATCCACCAGGCCGGCATTTTTGAAAATTTTCCGGCCTATCAAGGCATACGCCGTGTTGGGTGCATCCACCACAAAGGTCTTGCCGCGCACGTCGGCAGCGCGGGTGATTTCGGGGCGCACCATCATCTCGTTCATGCCGCCGTCACCGCCGGCAACGATGACTGCGTTTTGTTTGGCAACCTCGATCACGTGCACGGCGTTGTCAACCGCGGCCACGGCAATGTCAAACTTGCCGGCCGCCAGGCCCTCTCGCTGCTGAGTGGAGTTGGGCGTGAACTGCAGCACCGGCGTGATGCCGCGGCGGGCAAAGTCGCCACGCTCCATCGCCATGTAGATAGGAATGTTGCTGGAGCCGCGAAACACATTGATGCGCAAGCTCACCGGGTCATTGGGCGGTGCTGGCGCAACGGGCGCCAGGGCCGCGCAACCGGCCAGCATTGTGGCCAGGCCGACCAGCGAGGCCAGACCCAGTCTGCGAAAAGAAGATGGCTTAGCAGTCATAACGCGCTCCTTCAAGTAGTTCAACAGACAGCCGGGGGCTCCCGGACTGCACTTGAAAAGACCATAACGGAATCTTTGCGCGCAACAAAGATGCGCCTGCGAAATTCAGTTTTCCAGTTTTGACGTGGCTTTTAGACGGGACGCTGACGCAAAGTCCGGCTGAGCAGCGCCACCGGCAGCAAACCGACCAGCACCAGGGCCAAGGCCGGCAAGGCGGCCTCACCAAGCCGCTCGTCGCGCGCCAGCTGGTAGGCCACCACGGCCAGCGTGTCGCTGTTAAAAGGCCGCAGCACCAGCGTGGCGGGCAACTCTTTCATCACATCGACAAACACCAGCAGACCGGCGGCTGCGACTGAGCGCTGCAAGAGCGGCCAATGCACACGGCTTAGCAGCCCGAAGCCGGTGGTGCCCAGCATGCGGGCGCTGTCATCCAGGCTGGCGGGAATGCGCGAATAACCGCTTTGCACCGATTGCAGAGCCACGGCACAAAAGCGCACCAGGTAAGCCCACACAATGCCCAGCGCGGTGGCTGTGACCCAATAGCTCACACTGGTTTGCGGGGCCGCCGCCTGCAACCAGCCCACCGGCAGCAAGAGGCCCACCACAATCACCGCGCCCGGCACGGCGTAGCCAAGGCTGACGAGTTGCACCGCGGCACGGTTGAGCGCATGCGGGCGATGTCGCACGGCAAAGGCCAGCACCAATGCGATCGCGGTGGCCAGGGCGGCTGTCAGACCAGCCAGCCAGACGCTGTTGAAAGACCACTGGACAAAGGCGCCCCAGGCAAGCTCATGCCATCCAGCGACCAAGGGCCTCAGCATAAAGGCGACCGGCAACACAAAACCCAGCGCGATCGGCAGCGCGCACACCAGCCAGGCCGCCAGTGCCTGCCGCCCGCCCAGCTGCGTAGGCAAGGCGTCTGCCGCACCGGCGCGCCCGCCCCGGGCGACCGCAAAGCGCAGGCGCTGCTGGGCACCGCGTTCCAGCTTGAGCAAGAGCGCCACCACCACCAGCAGCACGGTGGCCAGTTGCGCAGCAGCCATGCGGTTGTCCATGCTGAGCCAGGCTTTGTAAATGCCGGCCGTGAAGGTCTGAATGCCGAAGTAGCTCGAAACTCCAAAGTCGGCCAGCGTTTCCATCAGTGCCAGCGCCACGCCTGCCGCCACCGCCGGCCGGGCTAAGGGCAAGGCCACTTCGCGGATGCGGCGCGACAAGGGCGCGCCCAGCAGGCGGGCCGCCTCCATAAGCTGCACCGCCCGCTCGCTCAGCGCCGTACGCGCCAGCAGGTACACATAGGGGTAAAGACAGACGGTGAACACCAGCACCGCGCCGCCCAGGCTGCGCACCTCGGGCAAAAGCCGGCCCTGCCAGCCGAAGGCCTGGCGCAAGCCCACCTGAAGCGGCCCGCCATATTGCAAAAAGTCGGTGTAGGCGTAGGCCACCACATAAGCCGGCATGGCCAGCGGCAAAAGCAGCGCCCATTCAAAAGTGCGCCGGCCGGGAAAGTCGAACAAAGTCACCATCACGGCGGTACCCATGCCCAGCAGCGCAACGCCCAAGGCCACGCACAAGCACAGCACCAGCGTGGTCGCCGCATAGTCCGGCAGCACAGTACGGCCCATTTCCTGCAGCAACTCCCAGGCCGGCCCGTCGAGTTGTGCCCACGACAGCCCGACCGACAGCACAGGCAAGGTCAGCGCCAGCACCAAGCCAAAAAGCAGCGCAGAGGGTAAAAAACGACGAAGCATGGGTTCCAGAACGGGAGCCGGTCAAGGCCGGCAAGTGCAAATGAGAATTGTAAGCATCTACAATCAGCAGCATGTTTTTGGATGTCTCCCAGCTCAGCGTTCACTACGACGGCCGCAGCCAGCGGGCGGTCGATCAGGTGTCTTTCAGCCTGCAAGCCGGTGAGATCGGCGTGCTGATCGGCCCCTCCGGCTGCGGCAAAACCACGCTGCTGCGCGCCGTGGCCGGGTTGGAGCGCGCCGATGCCGGCAGCATCCGGCTGGCCGGCGACATGGTCAGCAGCCCACAGCTGCATTTGCCGGCCGAGTCAAGGCGCATCGGTATGGTGTTTCAGGACTACGCGCTGTTTCCGCACCTGGACGTGGCGCGCAATGTGGGTTTTGGCCTGACGCACCTGGCGCCCGCTGAACGGAGCGCGCGCGTGCAGGAATCGCTGGCGCTGGTGGGCTTGGCTGAGTCCGGTCATTTGCATCCGCACCAGCTCTCGGGCGGACAGCAGCAGCGTGTGGCGCTGGCCAGGGCGCTGGCGCCCAAGCCCCGCCTGCTCTTGCTTGACGAACCCTTTTCCAACCTGGATGTGGACTTGCGCGAGCGCCTGGCCCATGAAGTGCGCGGTATTTTGAAAGCCGCCGGCGCCACCGCTTTGTTTGTCACACACGACCAGCTGGAAGCTTTTGCCATCGGCGACCGCATCGGCGTGATGCACGAAGGCCGGCTGCAGCAATGGGACGAAGCCTACGCGCTGTACCACCGGCCGGCCACGCGTTTCGTCGCCGAATTCATTGGCCACGGCGTGTTTGCGCATGCGCAGATTTCACTGCGCGATTCGCAGGTGGTGGTTTCTACCGCCCTGGGCGATCTCAAGGACATGGAAGAGTGCCCCTTGCCCGGCGCTTATGCAGATGGCTTGTGCGATGTGCTGCTGCGCGCCGACGATATCGTGCACGACGACGCCTCACCCGTCAAAGCACAGATTTTGCGCAAGTCCTTTCGCGGCTCTGAATTTTTATACACCCTGCGCCTGCAAAGCGGCGAAACCGTCATGGCGCACGTGCCCTCTCACCACGACCACGCGCTGGACGAGTGGATAGGCATACGCGCAGAAGTTGAGCACGTGGTGACATTTCCGCGCGTGCTGAGCTAAGAGCGCAGACACGGGGAGATGGATCCCCTTAGGCCTTGCGCGCGCGCAAGTTCTCGACTTCACGCTGCAGGTCAACGGCCCAGGTGCGGCGGTTGCGGCCCTGGGACAGGGAGGGGCTGCCGACTGTGACTTCGGCCAACAGGCCGTGCGCGCTGAGCGTGCGCCAGAGCGAGGCAACCAGTGTGTCGTCATCAATGAAACGTGGCGCCATGCTGAGCTGCCCGCTGTGCCGGTCCACAAAACGCAGGGCCATCGGCTGCACCGGCACGTTGGCGCTGATGGCGGCCTGGATCAAGTTGGCATGAAATGGTTTGAGCGTCAGGCCGTCACCCGTGGTGCCTTCGGGAAATACCGCCAGCACCTGACCTTCCTGCAAATGCGCCACCATGTGATGCACCACGCGGTGCGCATCGCGCCGCGACTCACGCTCAATGAACAAGGTGCCGGCACCTGTGGCCAGCGTGCCGACCAGCGGCCAGCGCTGCACTTCAGACTTGGAGACAAAACGGCAATAGCCGGTGGAGTGCATGACCAAGATGTCCAGCCAAGAAATGTGGTTGGACACCAGCAGCACCGGCCCCGTGGCCAAGGGCTCACCCTGGACCACCAGTTCAATGCCGCTGATGTGCAGCATCCGGCGCGCCCAAGCCTGCACATGCAGACCGCGTTCGTGCGCAGACAACTTATGAAAACGCCTGCGTATGGTGACAAAGCCCGAAAGAATGTGCCAAACAGCCCGGCTCAGCTTGTAGCCAATGCGCAGCAAGCTCACCGGCGGCTCTCCTGCTGTATGCGCGCTGAGGGCCGCACAGGCTTCATTTCAACTTGCTTCATAAGCCAGCTGGCCGCCCACCACCGTCCAGCGCACACGCACCGGCAGCTCATAGCCCGAAAACGGTGTGTGCTTGCCCTGGCTGCGCAAGGCCGAGGGTTCTACCGTCCAGGGCTGGTTCGGATTGAACACGCACACATCGGCCACACCGCCCTTGAGCAGCTGACCGGCGCTCGCTTGCAGCGTGCCCAGCGATGAGCCCAGCACTCGGGCCGGCTCACTGGTCAGCACGGCCAGCGCACGAACGAGACCCGCGCCGCTGTCTTCGCCCCACTTGCAGGCCAGGCCCAGCAGCAGTTCCAGCCCGGTGGCACCCGGCTCGGCCTCGGCAAAAGGCAGCGTCTTGGCGTCTTCATCGACCGGCGAATGGTCGGACACCAGCGCGTCCACCGTGCCGTCAAGCAGGCCCTGGCGCAGCGCGTCGCGGTCGCGCTGCTGGCGCAGCGGCGGGTCCAGCCGCATGCGACTGTCAAAGTAGCCGATGTCCGTGTCGGTCAGGTGCAGGCTGTTGATGCTGACGTCGCAGCTGACATTCAGCCCATCCGCCTTGGCGCGCGTTACCAGCGCCAGCCCGGCCGCGCTGGAGATACGGCACAAGTGCACACGTGCTCCGGTAGCACGCACCAGCTCAAAGATGGTGTGCAGCGCAATCGTTTCGGCAGCCACCGGCACACCCGACAGACCCAGCCGCGTGGCCAGCGCACCGCTGGCGGCCACACCCTTGCCCAGATGCATGTCTTGCGGACGCAGCCACACGGTCAAGCCAAAGCTGGCGGCGTACTGCAGCGCGCGCTGCAAGACCTGCGTGTCTTCCAGCGGCACCTCGGCCTGGCTGAAACCAACACAGCCGGCTTCGGTGAGTTGAGACATTTCAGTCAGCGCGGTGCCGCGCAGGCCACGCGTCAGCGCCCCCAGCGGAAAGACCCGCGACTGGTGCAATTTTTCAGCGCGGAACTTGAGCATCTCGACCAGGCCCGGCTCGTCCAGCACCGGGTCGGTGTCGGGTGGGCACACCAGGCTGGTGACACCACCTGCCACGGCAGCGGCCAGCTCGCTCTCGAGCATGCCTTCATGTTCATGGCCGGGCTCGCGCAGGCGCACCGACAAATCAACCAGCCCGGGCGCGACCACGCAGCCGCTGGCGTCCATGGTTTTGTTAGGCACAAAGTCAGCCGGCACAGCGCCGATGCTGACAATGCGGCCGGCAGCAATCGCGAGGTCGGCGACCTGGTCAAACCCACTGGCGGGGTTGATCACACGGCCGTTTTTGATCAGGATTTTCATGGTTCATTTCCAGCGACGATGCTCATAACAGCCATGCGTACAGCGATGCCGAAGGTGACTTGCGGCAAGATGACACTTTGCGCACCATCGACCACCGCCGAGTCGATCTCGACGCCGCGGTTGATCGGGCCCGGGTGCATGACGATGGCGTCCGGCTTGGCCAGCTGGAGTTTTTCAGGTGTCAGACCAAAGCTCTTGAAGTACTCCTGGCTGCTGGGCAGCAAGGCGCCCGACATGCGCTCGTTTTGCAGGCGCAGCGTGATGATGACATCCGCTCCGCGTATACCTTCTTCAAGTGTGTGGCACACGCGCACGCCCATTTGCGCCATGTCGGACGGCACCAGGGTCTTGGGGCCGACCACGCGCACTTCGGCGCAGCCCAGGGTGGTGAGTGCGTGAATGTCCGAGCGTGCCACGCGCGAATGCAGCACGTCACCGACGATGGCCACGGTCAGGTTGGCGAAATCTTTCTTGTAGTGGCGGATGGTGTACATGTCGAGCAGGCCTTGCGTCGGGTGCGCGTGGCGGCCGTCACCGGCATTGATGACATGCACATGCGGCGCCACATGCTGGGCGATCAGGTAAGGCGCGCCCGACTCGCTGTGGCGCACCACAAACAT
>JBIKHX010000216.1:0-4400 GCA_044361945.1 Polaromonas sp.
TGATGCCGATCTCGCTGGTGTAGCGCCGCGTCATGCGCTCAAGCTCGCCCGGCGACAGTGTTTTAGGGTCCACCCGGATGCCACCCTTGGCGCCGCCGTAAGGCACGTTCACCGCTGCGTTCTTGATCGACATCCAGGCCGACAGCGCCATCACTTCTGAGAGCGTCACGTCCTGGTGAAAACGCACACCGCCCTTGCCGGGCCCGCGCGAGATGTTGTGCTGCACCCGGTAACCCTCAAAGTGTGCGATGCGCCCGTCATCCATCTGAATCGGCACATCCACGATCAAAATCCGCTTGGGCCGTTTGAGCGTTTCGGCCCACCGCGCCAGCGGCCCCAGGTGTGGAATCACCCGGTCTACCTGCTCCAGGTAATTGCCCCAGGGGCCTAGCTCATCGGCGTTCAGGTAAGAGGGAAGAGGGTGCGGTCCTGCCGCAGCGGCAGTGGCGGATAAGTTCATGAACAAAGCTCCTGAAGGTCAATGCTTTGAGCGTAGGAGCGCCCGCAGCATTTGTCCAAGGCCAGGTTCTGACTTATCTATGCGTTTAATGCATAAGGCGGGGATCCATCGGCGTGTCCACCCACCAGCCCCCGCAACACAAGCCTCAGCTCAAACAGTGAACTGCAACTCCGCCAGGCGTGCGTACATACCGCCTTGCTTCACCAGTTCCGCGTGCCGGCCTTCTTCAACCAGGCGGCCATGGTCCAGCACCAGAATTCGATCAGCTTGCTGCACGGTGGCCAGCCGGTGCGCGATAACCAGCGTGGTGCGCCCGCGCATGGCCGACTCCAATGCGGCTTGCACCATGCGTTCGCTTTCGGCGTCGAGTGCGCTGGTGGCTTCGTCGAGCAAGAGCAGCGGCGGGTTTTTCAGCATGGCGCGGGCAATTGCGATGCGCTGGCGCTGGCCGCCTGACAGGCGCACACCGCGCTCGCCCAAAAAAGTGTCGTAGCCTTCGGGCAGCGCTGTGATGAACTCGTGTGCAAACGCCGCTTGTGCAGCGGCTTTGACTTCATCATCGCTGGCTTCCGGCCGGCCGTAGCGGATGTTGTCCAGCGCGGAGCTGGAAAAGATCACCGCGTCCTGCGGCACGATACCGATGCGCCCGCGCAGCGTCTGCAAGTCCATCTGGGCTGTGGCCACGCCGTCGAGCGTGATGAGGCCTGACTGCGGGTCGTAATAGCGCAGCAGCAGCTGAAACACCGTGCTCTTGCCCGCGCCACTGGGGCCGACGATGGCAATCGTTTCACCGGAGGCGACTTTGAGTGTGAAGTCGCTGAGCGCCGCTTGCGCCGGACGTGAAGGGTAGTGAAAGTTCACCGACTCCAGCGTGACGGTGCTACCGGCCTGGGGCGCAGGTGCCTTGACGGGCACTGCCGGCGAGACAATCGGCGAACGGTTGCCGAGCAGCTCCATCAGGCGCTCGGTGGCACCGGCGGCGCGCAACAAGTCACCATAGACCTCGCCGAGCACGGCAAAAGCACTGGCCAGAATGATCACATAGACAACCGTCTGCCCCAGGTGGCCGGCCGTGATGTCGCCGCGCACCACCGCCTGGGTGCCCTGGTACAGGCCCCACAGCAGCGCCGCCGAGGTGGCGATGATGATGAAGCCCACCAGCACCGAACGCGCCAGGGAGCGGCGCACCGCCACCTCGAAGGCCTTGGATGTCGATGCGTCAAAGCGGGCGGCTTCACGCGCTTCGGCCGTGTAGCTTTGCACCACTGGAATCGCATTGAGCACTTCAGCGGCAATCGCACTGGAGTCGGCCACGCGGTCCTGGCTGGCGCGTGAGAGCTTGCGCACGCGCCGCCCGAACCACACACTGGGCAGCACGATCAGCACCAGAATGCCGAAGACCTGGATCATCACGTACGGGTTGGTATAGATCAGCATGGCCAGCGCGCCCATCCCCATGACGGCATTGCGCAGACCCATGCTCAAAGAAGAGCCGACCACGGTTTGCACCAGCGTGGTGTCTGTGGTCAGCCGTGACAGCACTTCGCCGGTTTGGGTGGTTTCAAAAAACTCCGGGCTTTGATGCAACACATGTGAATACACTGCATTGCGCAGGTCGGCGGTGATGCGCTCGCCCAGCCAGCTCACCAGGTAAAACCGAACAGCTGAAAAACCGCCCAGCGCCGTGGCCACTGCAAACAGCGTGAAAAAATGATCTCGCAAGGCCATGGTTTGCGCGCCCTTGTCGGCCTGCACCAGGCCGCCGTCGATCAGGCTTCGCAAAGCCAGCGGGAACACCAACGTAGCACCTGCGGCCAGCGTTAAAAACAGCAGCGCCAGAGCGATGCGTGCGCGGTAAGGCCGCAAAAAAGGCAGAAGACCAGACAACGATTTGGGCGAGCCCTTGGCTGCTTGCTCATTTTTGGAGACAGGGGCGGGCAGGGCAGCTGCAGAAGCTGAAACAGAAGTAGGCATGCAGGCAGTTTAGCCAGATACGATGACCTGTCTCTGCTCAGACGCGTGCGGCTCACATGCGCAGCGGTGAGGCGTAGCCCGTCATCTCCAGATAGCCCCGGCCCACGCGGCGGCCATGGCTGTCAAACAGATCGCTCAGGCCCTCCCAGTACACAGCGCCTGTGGACTGACGGCTGTCGAGTTCTTGCGCATCGATCACTGCTTTCACGGTGTAGAAGTCAGCCGGGGTGCGTACCAGCCACTCCACCGGGTAGCGCGCCTGCGTGAGCGGGCTTTGCCAGTAACGCAAGGGTTTGAAAATGACTTCTCCCCGACTGAAGTTGTAAAGCGCCCCTTGTGGCGAGCGGAAAGAGCCGCCATCCCACACGGCGCTGCCATCTTTGCGCCGCAAAGCAAAAGCCGTCAACGCGCTGCCGTCATCCAGGTTCATGCCGATCCAGTCCCAGCCCCTGGCTTCGGGGTGCAGCAACTCGTCGCTCCATTCATGGTCCAGCCAGGCTTTGCCGCTGATTGCAAAGCGCTGCCCGCGCAGTGTGATTTGCCCGTGGGTGGCCAGCTGTGGTTGGCTGTAGTAATAGCTGGCCTGGCGCGCATCGGGCCCCTTGCGTGACAGACCTTGCTGGCCTTGTAAAAGCAGCGGCTGGCTGGGCTTGAACTGCAGCGCCAAGGCGAAGTCCTGCGCCGCTAGCTCGGCCGTGTACAGGCCGGAGTCCGCTTGGCGCTGCAAGCGCCAGTGGCCCAGTTGCAAAGCGGTGTTTCCGGTGGCGGCCAGCGCCAGACCAAAGCCTTCGCGCGCAATGCGTTGGTCATGCCAGAGTTTTTTCCCTTGCACATCGGTCACTGCCGCATGCGCAAAGATCAGTTGTTTGGCCGAAAATTTCGATTGCAGGCTTTGCGCCGCACCCACCCGGGTGCGGAAAAATGTCAGCTGATAACCGAATTCACGCGGCTCAGCAGCCAGGCTGCGCGCATGGCCGGTGATGTACCACCACTCGGTGCGCAGGTCGGGGTGCGCGCCATGGTCGGCAGGGAACACCAGCGTTCGCGACGGCAAGGCCAGTGTCGCCGGTGTCCACAGGGCCGTGCCCAGGCCCAGCGCGCCGGCACCCATCAAGCTGCGACGGCTCAACATACAAGCCTCCGGTTTGCAGCTGCGTTTTTCACCAGTCTTCCTTCACGGCCAGCACCGCGTCAGCGCTGGCGGCGGCGCGCCCTGCCAGCCAGGCGGTCAGCGTGCCGGCCAGCACCACGGCCACGCACAAGGCCAGAAGACGCAACCAGGGCACTTGTAAATCCATGCTCCAGTGAAAGCTTTGCGGGTTGACCACATGCACCAGCACCACCGACACCGCCAAGCCCAGTGCCAGCCCGGCGATCGATCCCATTACCGTCCAGGCCGCGCCTTCACCGGCCACCACACTGAGAACTTGACGGCGTGTTAAGCCCAGGTGCGCCAGCAGCCCGAACTCTTTGCGCCGCGCCAACACCTGGGCACTGAAGTTGGCAGCCACGCCAAACAGCCCGATCGCTATGGCCACCGCCTGCAGCCAGTAGGTCACGGCAAAGCTGCGGTCAAAAATTTGCAGTGATCGCACGCGAATCTCGCCTGCAGAAGCCAGCTCGATCAGCTCATGGTTCAGGCCCGGACCCGAGGTTTGCGCTGCCAGTTGCCGGATGGCCGCCTGCACGGCATCTTCATGCGCACCAGGCGCCAGCCACAGGGCCAGGTCGTTCACGCGCCGGTCACCGGTCAAGCGCACAAAATCTTGCTCGTCCATGGCGATAGCGCCAAACTGCCGGGCGTAGTCGCGCCACACCCCGGCCACAAAAAACCGCGGCGCACCGGTCTTGGCAAAACTGTTGGCCATCGGTTCAAAAAAGTCACCCGGATTAGCCTGGTAGCGCGTCACCATAGGCTCGCTGACATAAATACCGATCGCGCCGGCCGGCACGCTGAGCGCCGGGC
>JBIKHX010000217.1:0-4399 GCA_044361945.1 Polaromonas sp.
ATGCAAGGATTTGGATTGATAGCGCTCAAAGGCAAACGCCTTCATCATGGTGTGCAAGAAATGTCAAAAATATTGACGCAAATAGGACATGCACACTATCCGACGCGTCCAAGTTGATTTTGAAAATCATGGGCGAGCGGCTTAATCGCCCTAAAAAAGCCACTTGATCCAGCGCATCGCCGTTTGAAAGCGTGGCCCGTAAGGAGGATAAAGCAGGTCTCCACGCGCCCAGCGGGACGAAATTAGTACCGGCTTTTGCTGGCAAAAACGCAAAAATCCCGCCACGCTGTGGTACGCCCCCCAGCCGCTTTCACCCACACCGCCAAAGGGGAGGTTGTCATGGGCGATGTGCATCAGGGTGTCGTTGATGCAGACGCCGCCGCTCACCGTGCCATTGAGCACCTGCTCACGCGCGGCGGTGTCGCGGCCAAACCAGTACAAGGCCAGGGGACGTGGTCGCTCGTTGATGTACGCAATGGCCTGGTCCAACGAGTCGTAGGCCAGCACCGGCAGCACCGGACCGAAAATTTCTTCTTGTATGAGCTGCATGCCGGGCTGCGTGTCAAACACCAACACCGGCAGCATCTGCCGTGCCAGATGGCCAGTATCCGGGCCGGCTGGCGGATTAACCGGCGCCAGCCTGGCACCCTGCCTTTGCGCATCGTCCAACAAGCCCTTGAGCCGGTCATGCTGACGCGCATTGATGATGGATGCGTAATCCGGGTTCCCTTGCGTCACCGGGAAAAGTCGGCGTACGGCGCGTGAAAAAGCGTCTGCAAAAGCCGCCTCCATCCCGCGCGGAACCAGCATGTAGTCGGGCGCAATACAGGTTTGCCCGGCATTGAGTAACTTGCCGTGGGCGATTTTGATGGCGGCCGCCTCCAGGTCCACAGAGGCATCCAGAATGCAGGGCGACTTGCCGCCCAGCTCCAACGTGGTCGGGGTCAGGTTGGCCGCTGCTGCCTGTGCCACCTTGCGGCCGGTTTGGGTCGAGCCGGTAAAAACCAGGTGGTCAAACGGCAGGCTCACAAAAGCACTGGCCAGAGCGGCATCGCCCTGCACCACGCAAAACTCATCCTCAGCAAAGTACTGCGGCACCAACTCACCCAACAAAGCACTGGTCAGCGGCGTCAACTCGCTCGGCTTGAGCATGACGCGGTTGCCGGCGGCCAGGGCCGTGATGGCGGGCGCCAGCGACAGTTGCAAGGGATAGTTCCAGGGCGCCACCACACCCACCACGCCCAGCGGTTGGCGCTGCAAGTACGCGCGCGAGGGCAGCAGGTGCAAGGGCGTCGCCACTTTTTCGGGTTTGAGCCAACGCGGCAGCGACTTCAGGGTGTGCGCCAGCAGCGAGCGCAGCAGCAGTACATCGGCTATGTCGGTCAGTTGGGGCGAACGCACGCCGAAGTCAGCCTCGACCGCTGCCGCCATGGCCGGTCCGTGTTCGTCGAGCAGGCGACGCACTCGCAGCAAGCGGTCACGCCGCAGAGCCAGCGGCACGGCCATGTGCTGGCGGCTGGCCCGGTGCTGGGCATCAAAGAGTGCGCGCAAGGCGATGTCAGGCGAGTTCTGGTTCATGATTGAAATCATAAACTGGGTAGAGGCGCCGGTCAGATGAGCCTGGCAGCCTAGGCGCCATCAATCGCGCACGAAAGGAAGGTGAAACGATCTCAGGCTGCACCGGTGTCCGTTGGCACCGCCTTGCCGAAACTGAAAACACCGGGGTCGCGGATCGGATCCACATCCACCGAGATCGCGCTCTTGGGCGGAAAACGCCCTTCTAGCAGCAGTTTGGAGAGCGGATTTTCAATGCGCTGCTGAATCGCCCGTTTGAGCGGGCGCGCACCGAACACCGGGTCAAACCCCACCTTGGCCAACTCGGCGATGGCCGCCTCGGAGACATCCAGATGCAGGTCCATCTTTTGCAGGCGCTCCAGCAAGACATTGAGCTGAATGCGCGCAATCGATTCGATGTTCCGGGCATCCAGCGAGTGGAACACCACCGTCTCGTCGATACGATTGAGAAATTCAGGCCGGAAATAATTTTTCAACTCATCCGTCACCGCATCACGAACGTCTTCGTAAGGCTGACCCACCATCGACTGGATGATGGGCGAGCCGATGTTGCTGGTCATGACGATCACAGTGTTTTTAAAGTCTACCGTGCGACCCTGGCCATCGGTCAGGCGACCGTCGTCGAGCACTTGCAGCAGTACATTGAAAACGTCAGGGTGCGCCTTTTCGATCTCGTCGAGCAGCAGCACGCTGTAGGGCTTGCGGCGCACGGCCTCGGTCAGATAGCCGCCCTCCTCGTAGCCCACATAGCCGGGCGGCGCGCCGATCAATCGGGCCACCGAATGCTTTTCCATGAACTCGCTCATGTCCATGCGAACCAGGTGATCCTCGCTGTCAAACATAAAGCCGGCCAGTGCCTTACAGAGCTCGGTCTTGCCCACGCCGGTCGGGCCTAGAAACAGAAATGAACCGGTCGGCCGGTTCGGGTCACTCAGGCCGGAGCGCGAGCGGCGTATGGCATTGGCCACGGCGCCAATGGCCTCGTCCTGGCCAACCACGCGGTCATGCAGCTTGGTCTCCATTTGCAGCAACTTGTCACGCTCGCCCTGCATCAGTTTGCTCACCGGAATGCCGGTGGCCCGGGCGACGACCTCGGCAATTTCTTCAGCGCCCACCTGGGTGCGAAGCAATTGCGGAACTTTATTGGCGCCCTTTTTGTCTTCGCTCGCCTGGGCTTGCTTTAAACGTTTTTCTAATTCGGGCAGCTTGCCGTATTGCAACTCGGCAACTTTATTGAAGTCGCCCTTGCGGGTAAATTCCTCGATTTGAAAACGGATGCGATCGATTTCCTCCATCACGTCTTTAGAGCCTAAAGCCTGTGCTTTTTCAGCCTGCCAGATCACATCAAGGTCTGAGATTTCTTTTTGCAGTTTGACGATCTCATCTTCAATCAAGCCAAAACGTTTTTGTGAGGACTCGTCTTTTTCGCGCCGGACCGCTTCGCGCTCAATTTGCAATTGAATTAAACGCCGGTCCAGCTTGTCCATCACCTCTGGTTTAGAGTCCATTTCGATCTTGATTTTGGCTGCTGCCTCATCAATCAAGTCAATCGCTTTGTCGGGTAAAAAGCGGTCTGTGATGTAACGGTGACTGAGTTCAGCCGCAGCGACGATGGCCGGGTCGGTGATCTGCACGCCGTGGTGAACTTCGTATTTTTCTTGCAGACCCCGCAAGATGGCAATCGTTGCTTCGACGGTGGGCTCACCCACCAGAATCTTTTGAAAA
The DNA here is from genome assembly GCA_044361945.1 of Polaromonas sp. GTDB lineage: Bacteria > Pseudomonadota > Gammaproteobacteria > Burkholderiales > Burkholderiaceae_C > Polaromonas. The sequence continues at coordinate 3,301 of JBIKHX010000217.1, forward strand.
CGCCGCTCCAGCGCGGCGTCTTTTTCAATGTACTTGCGGTATTCGTCCAGCGTGGTGGCGCCCACGCAATGCAATTCGCCGCGCGCCAGCGCCGGCTTGAGCATGTTGCCCGCGTCCATGGCGCCCTCAGCCTTGCCGGCGCCGACCATGGTGTGCAACTCGTCAATAAAGACAATGGTCTGGCCCTCGTCCTTGGCCAGTTCCTTGAGCACGGTTTTCAAACGCTCCTCGAACTCACCGCGAAATTTAGCGCCGGCCAGCAAGGCGGCCATGTCGAGCGAGAGCACCCGCTTGCCTTTGAGTGAGTCCGGCACCTCGCCGGCCACAATGCGCTGCGCCAGGCCCTCGACAATCGCCGTCTTGCCGACGCCGGGCTCACCGATCAGCACCGGGTTATTTTTGGTGCGTCGCTGCAGCACCTGGATGGCGCGGCGGATCTCATCGTCGCGGCCGATCACCGGGTCCAGCTTGCCCATGCGGGCGCGCTCGGTCAGGTCCATGGTGTATTTTTTGAGGGCCTCACGCTGACCTTCGGCTTCGGGGCTGTTGACGCCTTGACCACCGCGTATGGCATCAATCGCCGCTTCCAGCGATTTCCGGGACATACCGCCGGCCATAGCCACCCTGCCCGCCTCAGTCTTGCTGTCGCACAAGGCCAGCAAAAAAAGCTCACCCGCTATGAACTGGTCAGCGCGTTTGAGCGCTTCCTTCTCGGTAGCCTGAAGTAACTTGGCCAGATCGGGGCTGATCTGAATCTGGTCTTGACCCTGAACTTGCGGTAATTTTTTAATTGCCGCCTCAGTGGCTGTCTGCAGGGCTGGCAGGTTCACACCGCTGCGCTGTAACAAGGCACCGGGTCCGTCGTCCTGGTGCAGCATCGCTGAGAGCAAGTGCAAAGGCTCAATGTAGCCGTGGTCACGCCCCAAAGCCAGGGACTGGGCATCACTCAGGGCTTCCTGGAACTTGGTCGTTAGTTTGTCTTGGCGCATGAAAACTCCGGAAATCTGTTACTTTTTAAATGCAGGGTCTTTTTCCATATTTCAATAGGGCAGCAACACTGGCAGTTTGACCTAGATCATGCCTTGGCTTGCACCCCTAA
>JBIKHX010000218.1:0-4384 GCA_044361945.1 Polaromonas sp.
CCAGTCCAGCCATGGGCCACTGGCCATAAGGCCGGCAGTGGCCAGCAGCATGATGAGCACTTCCAGGCTTTTGACCCGGCGCATCATGCGAGCCTTGTCGTACTTGTCGCTAAGCTGGCCGCTGGTGGCTGAAAACAGCACAAAGGGCAAGATAAAAAGCGCGCCGATCGCCAGGCCCGCCATCGCAGGCGGCAACCAACTCACGCTGAGCTGGTAAGTCAGCATCACGGTGAAGGCGAACTTGAACAGGTTGTCGTTGGCCGCGCCAGAAAAAAGCGTCCAGAAAAAAGGGGCGAAGCGCCGCTGGCCCAGCAAAGCCAACTGGTGGCTGGGCACTGCGGCTGACGGCTGCGGGTGCTTCACGCCGGGGTCTTTCAGATGCTGGCGGTAAAAACAGTCAGCACGCCGGTGTAGCCATACAAATGATTGCGGGCAATTTCACCACCGGCAAAAAACCCCACCAAGGGCACATCGCCCAGCGCGCGCCGGATGATTTGCAGCTCTGCGCTGGGCCCGCCAAAGTGAGGGCCGCCACGACCGGTGCAACTGACGTAGACCGCGCCCGCAATACCGCGCGCTGCAGGCGCTGCGCTCTCAGCCTGGCCGGCACCAAGTGCCCGGGTGAGCTCGGCGCCGACTTCCTGCGGCTCGAGCTCTTCCCGGATTTCAGCGCAGATGCGCACCAGGTCAGCACGCGCTGCAGCTGCATGCTGCTCACAAAAAGCCAGTGTCATGCCGACTTCAGGCACGTCGGCAATGGCTATGCCCTTGCGCGACGGGTCCAGGCCGATCAGGTGGCGCACCACCACGTCCGCGCCGAACTGGCCGGCACGGCGTACCGCGCCATCGGCCAGACTGTGCGCCTCACCACTGAGGCCCACCAGGGTGCGGCGCACCTTGTCGATGGCTTCTTTCGGGTTGTCCAGCGAAATGTCCAAATCACCCAGCATCACCTCCAGCGCCGGCTTGCCGTCGAGCTCGGTGACGACATTGTTTTCACAGGCTGTGATGCGGTAATTGCCAGATACCGGCTGACAACCCTGGGTGACACGCGACATCAAGCCCAGACTGCCGGAGCCTTCGCCCAAAGGGCCGTCAACGGTAGCCCGGGCAAAGGCCACACCGCTCAGTCCGCCGCTGAAAACCCCGCTGGCAGCCCCCTGACCTTTGAGATTGCCATGGCCGCTGAGCGAAAACTGCAGCGCCATCGAGCGGCTGGAGGCCAGGCCGCCAAACACGTAGCCGCTGTCGGTGCGGGCGGCCATCTCTTCAATGAGTTCCGCCACATCGGGTGTGCCGGCATCTGCATGCACCAGCGCCGTGTGCGCATTGAAGCGGCTGGCCGGCGGCAATGGCGAGACCCCGGAGAAAACGCGGTACTGCGCAGCGGGCATCTGGCACAGCATGACGGCCATTGCCGGCTCGTCAAAGTACTCCACATTGTTGGAGGCGATGCCCACACCCACCGTGCCGCTCCAATCGGTCACCTCGGGCAGCTCAGCGCTCAGGTGGTCCAGGATGTCCTGGGCTTGCGCGGCAAAGTGGTCGGTGATATAGAGCAAAGCCAGCGTGGGTGTGCTGGCATAGCCGGGCAGCGCCATCTGGGCGCGCAGTTGCGCCAGCACCAGTGCGGCGGCCATAGGCCACTGCGGGTGCGTGGCATGCCCATAGGGGAACAACTTCATCGGCTGCGCGGGGCTGCCTTGCGGGCAGGCGCCTTAGCTTTGGTCGTGGACGTGCGCCCGGCCGGGGCTTTGGCCTTGGCGGCAGCTTTGACTGTCGCGGCCTTTTTGCCGGTGCGCGGGGCCGCAGTAATGGGCTTGCGCACCGGCGCGTCTTTGATTGCGGCCTGGGCAATGCTCTGGAACTGCTGCGTCAGCGCGCCCCACCACTGCATCGGGTCAATCGCAGCAGCACCCTCGGCCGCCTTGGCGCTGCTGTCGGGCGCGGCTTGGGGCTTGGCTGCAGGCTCGGGCGCAGGGGCAGCCCCCGGCATGCGGGCGGTGAAGGCCTGGGCCATTTCGTTCATGTTGACGTTCATGCCCCGCAAAGCGGTCAATGTCATTTTTTGCACTTCGAGGGCTTGGATGGTGGCTTTGAGTGCTGTGGCGTTCTGGTCCAGCCAGAACTGCACGGCCTTGAGCTCGGCAATGCGTTTATCGAGCTCTTCCACATTCAAGGTGGGCGCAACCCAACCGCCAAGCTGCGCCATACCCGGCATGGCAGGCGCAGCGCTGGCGGCAGACTGAGCGCTGAGATTTTTCAAAAAATCAAAGCCCGGTACCAGTTTGCCGAAGTCGGGGAAATGGGCCTGGTCAGCGTCGCTCATGGTTACTCCAGATGTTTGATGCTCAGCACGTTGAACGCCATTGTGCAGTGGCGGCAGGCCGCGTCAATGACTTTTGCTAAGCTTAACAACATGAAAAGTCTGTTTCACTTCTCCTTCAATGTCACCGACCTGCAGGTGGCACGGCACTTTTATGTGAATGTCCTGGCTTGCACCGAAGGGCGCAGCACCGACACCTGGGTTGATTTTGACTTTGCCGGTCACCAGCTGTCGCTGCACCTCGGTACACCCTTGAAGACCGAAGCCACGGGCCGCGTGGGCGAGCACATGGTGCCGATGCCGCATTTCGGTCTGGTGCTGGCGCTGCCCGACTGGCAGTCCATGGCGGCGCGGCTCGAAGCGGCGGGCACAGACTTCATCATCCGGCCGCAGTGCCGCTTTGCCGGTGAACCTGGCGAGCAATGGACAATGTTTTTTTGTGACCCCTTCGGCAACCCGATAGAGATCAAAGGCTTTCGGTCGCTAACGACGATTTACGACCACTGACAGGCGCAGGTACAGGCCGTATGGTTTGCGCGATAGCGCCGAATAAGGCTGCCCCTTGCGGGTCTTTCATCTCAATGCGGATGGTGTCGCCGAACTTCATGAAATCGGTGACCGGCTGGCCGTCCTGCAAAGTCTCCATGGCGCGCTTTTCGGCGATGCAGTTGTAACCTTTGGGCCACTGCATCTGGCCCTGGCTTTCCTGGCCCCGGTTGCTGACGGTGCCAGAACCGATGACGCTGCCGGCGCGCAACTTGCGCGTCTTGCACAGGTGGGCGATCAGCTGGCCGAAGTGAAAACTCATCTCTGCGCCTGTGTCGCACATGCCGACCTTGCGGTTGTTCCAGGTGCTTTGCAGCGTCAGGTGTACTCGGCCTTGCTGCCAGGCGCTGCCAAGCTCATCGAGCGTCACCGCCACCGGGCTGAAAGCCGTGGCCGGTTTGCTGTGTACCAAGCCGGAGCCCCGGGCTGCTTCTTGCGTTGCCACATGGCGCAGCGTCAGCTCATTGGCCAGCATCACCAGGCGTATGCCTTCAAGGGCCTGCTCTGGCGTGCAGCCCATGGGCAGATCAGCGCTGACCACGGCCATCTGGGCGTCAAAGTCGATGCCGGTGTCTTCGCTGGCCAGCGTCACGTCATCGCAGGGGCCGCAAAAGTCATCGCTGCAGCCCTGGTGCATCAATGGGGCTGTATCCGGTGCCGCGGGCAGCTCAGCGCCACCGGCGCGCAGGAGCAGCTCGGAATGGTTCATGAATGCAGCACCTTGGACCCACTGGTAGGCGCGTGGCAGCGGCGCCATGCAGCGCGCAGGCTCAAAGGGAAAGGCATGGCGGGCCCGGCCCTGGTTCAGCGCGTCATACAAGTCTTGCAGCTGCGGCGACATGAAGTTCCAGTCTTCGAGTACCTGTTGAAGCGTGCCGGCTACGCTGCTGGCGTAGTGTGCCGTGGCAAGGTCACGCGAGACCACCAGCAACTGACCGTCACGCGAGCCGTCTTTGTAGGTGGCGAGTTTCATGGCTTGTCTTTCAGAGGATTGGCTTGGTCGCGCTTGGGTGCGACCTGTCAGGATGAACATCACGGCGGCAATGAGCGCCTGGCGTTACGATAAGCGGCATCTTTTTACTTGCCAGCCAAAGCTAAATTCTAGTCCACAGCGCATGATCGACCGACCGCCAACGCTCATCCCCAGCGCCCCACGCCGCGCCTTGTGGGTGCTGGCTGCACTGGTGAGTCTGGTGCACTGGTGGGTGCTGGCTGATGGCCCCTTGGACTTGGGTCTGAACAACACCACGCCAACACGGCCGCCGGCCAACCTGGTTTTCAACACGCGGCGCATTGAAGTCCCGCCCCCTGCCGCCAGCAAACCAGCGGCCGGCGTCATCCAGGCGGCGCGCCTGCGCGTGAAGCCGCCTGCGGCAAGCCCTTCGCCAGCTCAAGCCCCGTCCATTCTGGCCGCTGCACCCGTGCTGCCAGAGCCCGCCGCAGCGCCTTTACCCGTTGCCCCGGTCGAAGCCTCGCCCGGTCAAACCGATGCACAGCCGCAGGTCCAGGCGC
>JBIKHX010000219.1:0-4383 GCA_044361945.1 Polaromonas sp.
CCTGATTTGCGGGGCCAGCGCGTCAAACACGCTGTGCCAGCGGCCGGAAGTGGCCAGGCCCTGGGCGCAAGCCGCCAGATCGGCCTTGTAAAGCGCCAGCTCCTGCGATCGCTGGGCGGGGCTGGCGTCGCCTTCATCGGCGATGTCGTCGGCGGTTCTGGCGAAGTTGTAAATGGCCATCACGGCCGGCCGCAGGTGCGTCGGACACAGCAGGGAAGCGACAGGAAAGTTTTCGTAATGCCTTACAGTATGGCCATTTATTGAACCTTGGTGTTCTTTTTGGCTTAACTGGGTGGCAGGCGGTGCTTCCTTCATGGTCGGATTGTCGCTTGAGACGGCATTCATCTGTTTCTGGTTTAATAACCGTTCAGTCATTAATTTAATGGTCTTACGCACGGGCTTTTCAGCCTTGGATTTTGCAGGGAAGCAATTGTCATGAAAAGAGTCATCAGTGTTGCCGCCATCGGGTCGGTTTTTTTGCTGGGCTGCTCCAAGCCGGCGGTGGTCGAAGAACCTATCCGGGCTGTGAAAACCATCACCGTGGGCGCGGACTCTTATGCTGCCAACAGTGAGTACACCGGCGAGGTGCGGGCACGGGTCGAGTCACGGCTGGCTTTTCGGGTGGGCGGCAAAATGATTCAGCGACAAGCTGAGCTGGGGCAGTCGGTCAAGGCCGGTCAGGTGTTGGCCCGGCTGGACCCGCAAGACTACAAACTGGCCGCAGACGCGGCCCGTGCGCAAACCGTTGCCGCGCAGACCAACCGCGACCTGGCAGCGGCCGACTTGGCACGCTACAAGGACTTGCTGGCACAAAACTTCATCAGCCGCGCCGAGCTGGACCGGCGCGATGCCACGCTCAAGTCTGCGCAGGCGCAACTCGAGCAGGCCCAGGCTCAACTGGCTTCGCAGTCCAACCAGTCGGGCTATGCGGTGCTTGCGGCTGATGTGGCCGGCGTGGTCACCGCCGTGGAGACCGAGGCCGGCCAGGTGGTCAGCGCCGGAATGACGGTGTTCAAAATTGCAGCCGATGGCGCACGCGATGTGGTGTTTACGGTGCCCGATTCCCGCCTGGCTGCCATGCGCGTGGGTATGCCGGTGAAGGTGCTGGTGTGGCCGCTGAACACGCCCCTAGACGGTAAGGTGCGCGAGGTGGCCGCCAGTGCCGACCCGGCCACCCGCACTTACCAGGTCAAGGCCAGCTTGAACGCGGGCCAGAAGTCGCCGGCCCTGGGCTCTACCGTGACCGTCAGTCTGTCGGGCCAGCCGGCTGAATTGGCGCAGGGTCAACCCATCATCAAGCTGCCGATTGCCGCGCTGCGCAAGGAGGGTCCGAGCATTTCTGTCTGGGTGCTGGAGCCGGCCAGCATGACGGTACGGGCGCAGGATGTTCAGGTGGCCAATGCCGACGGCAACATGGCTGTGATCGCTTCCGGGCTGACGCTGGGCATGCAGGTGGTGAGTGCGGGGGTGCATGTGCTCACGCCCGGCCAGAAGGTCAGGCTGTATCAGCCGCCGGCAGCGGCCACGCCGACGGCTGGCATGCCAGCGGCTGCTGCTCCTGCAGTCGCTGTGACAACACCTGCTGCCAAGTGAGGCCGCAATGAAAGACGACACAACGCGCGACGCCGCGTCCGCTGCCAAGCCAGAAGCCTCCAGCGGTTTCAACCTGTCCCGCTGGGCACTGGATCACCGCCCGCTGACGCGCTACCTGTTGGTGGTGCTGATGTTGATGGGGGGCTTCACATATTTCCAATTGGGTCAGGACGAAGACCCGCCGTTCACCTTCCGGGCCATGGTGGTGCGCACGATGTGGCCGGGCGCCACCACGCAGCAAATGGCCGAACTGGTCACTGCCAAACTGGAGCGCAGCTTGCAGGAGGTGCCCTACGCCGACAAGATCCGCAGCTATTCGAAGCCCGGCGAGTCGCAGATCATCATGGAACTCAAGGACTATTCCAAACCCAGCGAGGTGGCCAATGTCTGGTACACCGTGCGCAAAAAAATCGGCGACATCCGGCCCACCTTGCCTGCCGGTATTCAGGGCCCGTTTTTCAACGACGAGTTCGGCGATGTCTACGGCATCATTTACGCGCTGGAGTCTGACGGCTTCAATTACGCCGAAGTCAAAGTCATTGCCGACCAGGTGCGCCAGCAACTGCTGAGGGTGAAAGACGTGGCCAAGGTCGAGATTTTTGGCGCGCAGGACGAAAAAATATTCATCGACATTTCCAAGGCCCAGGTTCAGCTCGGGCTGGACATTAACCAGGTTTTAAACCAGCTCGGCCAGCAAAACGCGGTGGAGTTTGCAGGCGCTTTGCAAACACCTCAAGACGTGCTGCAGATTCGCGTGGGCGGGCAGTTTCAGGCAGTCGAGCAGATCAAGGCCATGCCGGTGCGCGGCGCCTCGGGCAGCCAGACGCGCTTGGGCGAGATTGCCAATGTTTACCGCGGCTACGCCGATCCGCCATCGATCAAGGTGCATCACCAGGGCCGTGAAGTCGTGGCGCTGGGTGTCTCTATGGCCAAGGGTGGTGACATCGTCCGCCTGGGCAAAGCACTGACCCAGATGCGCGCCGGCCTGGAAGCCGGTCTGCCGGCCGGCGTCAAGCTGGTGCAGTTGCAAGACCAGCCCAAGGCAGTGACGAGTTCGGTCAATGAGTTCATCAGTGTGCTGATTGAGGCAGTGCTGATTGTTCTGGCAGTGAGCTTCATCAGCCTGGGTCTGCACACGCGCGACAACGCCGCAGCGTTGCCGCTGTGGAGGCGCTACTACGTTGACATGCGGCCGGGCCTGGTGGTGGGTATCACCATTCCGCTGGTTCTGGCGGTGACTTTTCTGGCAATGGATTACTGGGATATCGGTCTGCACAAAATTTCGCTGGGCTCGCTCATCATTGCGCTCGGTTTGTTGGTGGACGACGCCATCATTGCGGTGGAAATGATGGTGCGCAAAATGGAGGAGGGCTACGACAAGGTTCGCGCCGCCACCTTTGCCTACGAGGTCACGGCCATGCCCATGCTCACGGGCACGCTGATCACTGCGGCCGGCTTTTTGCCCATCGGGCTGGCCAAGTCGGTCACCGGCGAGTACACCTTCGCCATCTTTGCGGTGACCGTGATTGCGCTGGTGCTCAGTTGGTTTGCTTCCGTCTTTTTTGTGCCCTACCTGGGCACCTTGCTGCTCAAGGCCAAGCCAGTGGGACCGGGGGCGGCGGTGCATGAAGAGCATTTCGACACACCTTTTTACAAGCTCTTTCGCCGCTGCGTGAACTGGTGCGTTGAATACCGTTGGACCACCATTGGTGTGACCGTGCTGATTTTTGCGCTGGGCATTGTGGGCATGGGACGGGTGCAGCAGCAGTTTTTTCCGGACTCCAGTCGCCCTGAAATTCTGGTCGACATCTGGCTGCCTGAAGGCGCCTCTTTCGCTGGCAACGAGCAAGTCGCCAAGCGCTTTGAGCAGCGCCTGATGCAGGAACCCGGCGTGAGCTCGGTGAGCACTTGGGTGGGCTCGGGCGTGCCGCGTTTTTACCTGCCGCTGGACCAGGTTTTTCCGCAAACCAATGTCTCGCAGCTCTTGATCCTGCCCAAAGACCTCAAAGTGCGCGAGTCGCTGCGCATCAAGCTACCGGCCATTCTGGCCAGTGAGTTTCCCGAGGTGCGCGGGCGCGTCAAGTTGCTGCCCAACGGGCCGCCGGTGGCTTACCCGGTGCAGTTCCGGGTGGTGGGCGCTGATCCGGTGGTCTTGCGTGAGCGCGCTGACGAAGTCAAAAAGCTCATGCAAGCCAGCAGCAACACCCGGGGGGTCAACGACAACTGGAACGAGTATGTCAAGACCATCCGTCTGGAGGTGGACCAGGCCAAAGCGCGGGCGCTGGGTGTCAGCAGCCAGTCGATCGCACAAGCCCTGAGCATTGCCCTGACGGGCAGCACGGTGGGCCAGTTCCGCGAAGGTGACAAGCTGATTGAGGTGGTGCTGCGCCAGCCCAGGGCCGAGCGCGACGCCATCACCGATTTGTTCAGTGCCTATGTGCCGACAAGCTCGGGCCGGTCGATCCCGCTGACGCAAATCGCCAGGCCGGTGTTTGCCTGGGAGCCGGGTGTGATGTGGCGTGAGAACCGTGACTTTGCCATCACGGTGCAAAGCGACATCGTCGAGGGCTTGCAAGGCGCGACTGTCACCGCCGAACTTTTGCCGGCGCTCAAAAACCTGGAAAAAGAGTGGCAGGGCAAGGGCATGGCCGGCTACCGCATCGACGTTGCCGGTGCGGTGGAGCAAAGCAGCAAGGGCTCCAGCTCCATCGCGGCGGGTGTGCCGGTGATGCTGTTCCTGACCTTCACCTTGCTGATGCTGCAGCTGCGCAGCTTCAGCCGGTCTTTGCT
>JBIKHX010000220.1:0-4336 GCA_044361945.1 Polaromonas sp.
GGTGCAGGCCCGCCTGGCCGAGATGCCGCAGCTGCGCTTTGTGCCGGTGGTCTCTGACGCGCTGCCTGAAGACCAGTGGCAAGGCCGCACCGGCTTTGTGCACAAGGCGGTGCTGCAAGACTTTGCAGACCTGTCGGGCCACCAGGTCTATGCTTGCGGTGCGCCTATCGTGATTGACTCGGCCAAGGCCGACTACACGGCGCTGGCCGGATTGCCCGAAGACGAATTTTTTGCCGATTCATTCACCACAGAAGCCGACAAGGCCAAGGACTTGCAAACATCATGACAAACACACCCACTTCGATTTCTCTGCGGCGCGCCATGACGGTCTCCGGCTTGGCCTTGCTGGCCGCGCTGGCCTGCGGCGGCCCGGGTGCGCTGGCGCAAACCAAGCCCATCCGCATCATCGTGCCCTACGCGCCGGGCGGGCCGATCGACGTGACCGCGCGCCTGATGGCCGAGCGCGTGAAAGACTCTCTGGGCACCGTGATCATTGAAAACCGTCCGGGCGGCGGCGGCAACATTGGCGCAGACGCTATTGCCAAGGCTGCGCCAGACGGCCTGACCATTGGGATTGCGGCCGTGGCCACCCACGCCATCAACCCCTGGCTGTACGCCAAGATGCCCTACAACGCAGCCACCGACTTTGCGCCCATCACGCAAATGCTGCGCGTGCCCAATGTGCTGGTGATCAACGCCGAGACCGCACAGCGCCTGAAGATCAACACGCTGGCTGATCTGATTGCTTACGCCAAAGTGAACCCGGCCAAACTCAATTACGCCAGCGGCGGCAACGGCAGCGCCGGGCACCTGGCCGGCGAGATGTTCAAAAAAGAGGCCGGTATTTTTGCGCTGCATATCCCGTACAACGGTGGCAACCCGGCGCAACTGGCGCTGCTCAGCGGGCAGGTGGACTTTAATTTTGACAACCTGGCCACGGCTTCGGCCAACATCAAGTCGGGCAAGATCAAGGCGCTGGCGGTGACCACCGCGCAGCGCAGCGCGGCGCTGCCGGACATTCCGGCCGTGGCTGAAACGCTCAAGGGTTTCCAGATTGACACCTGGTGGGGCCTGGTGGCGCCTGCCGGCACACCGAAAGATGTGGTGACCAAACTCAACCAGGCTTTTGTGGCGGCGCTCAACACGCCGGAAGCCAAAGCCCGCTTTGCCACGCTGATGGCAGAGCCGGTGGCCAACACGCCGGAGCAGTTTGGCGAGTTCATGAAAAAAGAACTGGCCAAGTACGAGGCGGTGGTCAAGGCCTCAGGCGCGAAGGTGGATTGAGGAAGGGCTACTCGCCTAAATAAGCGGCCCGCACGCGCGGGTCATTGAGCAGCTCTTTGGCAGGCCCGTTCATGGTGACCGTGCCTGACTCCATGACGTAGCCGCGGTCGGCAATGCCAAGGGCCCGGCTGGCGTTTTGCTCAACCAGCAAAATGGTGACGCCGCGTGCTGAGACGTCGCGCACCACTTCAAATATTTTGTCCACCATGATGGGCGACAGGCCCATGGAGGGCTCGTCCAGCAGCAGCACTTTGGGCCGGCTCATGAGTGCGCGGCCCATGGCCAGCATCTGCTGTTCACCGCCCGACATGGTGCCGGCCAGCTGGTCTTTGCGTTCTTTGAGGCGCGGGAAAATGCCGAACACCATTTCGATGTCTGCGGCGATTTCAGACTTGTCATTGCGGATGTAAGCGCCCATCTGCAGGTTTTCAGTGATGGTCATGCGCGTGAAGACGCCGCGGCCTTCGGGCACCATGGCCAGGCCTTCGCGCACCAGGTCCCAGGAGCCTTTGCCCTTGATGCTTTTACCCAAATACTCGATGTCGCCATCGGCTGCCGGCAGCGTGCCGGTGATGGCTTTCATGGTGGTGGTTTTGCCGGCGCCGTTGGAGCCGATGAGCGTGACCAGCTCGCCTTCTTTAACTTCGAAGTCAACGCCCTTGACGGCTTGGATGCCGCCGTAGGCGACTTTCAGGCCGGTGACTTTGAGCAGTGTGTTTGCCATGGTTTCGCTTCTTCAATGTCCGGTGCCGAGGTAGGCGGTGATGACTTTTTCGTCTTTTTGCACGTCGGCCGGCGCGCCCTCAGCGATTTGCTTGCCGTAGTCGAGCACGGTGACGCGGTCGCACAAGCCCATGACGAGCTTGACGTCATGCTCGATCAGCAAGATGGTGCGGTTGTCATTGCGGATGCGGTCTATCAACTCGCGCAGCTGAACTTTTTCGGTAGCGTTCATGCCGGCGGCCGGCTCGTCAAGCGCGATCAGTTGCGGGTCGGTGGCCAGCGCGCGGGCAATCTCGAGCCGGCGCTGGTCGCCGTAGCTCAGGGTGCGCGCCTTGAAGTCGGCGTATTTGCCGATGCCCACGTACTCGAGCAACTCTTGTGCGCGTTCGGCAATGGCTTTTTCTTCGGCCTTGAAACCAGGGGTGCGAAAGATCGCACCCAGCAAGCCTGAATGGGTGCGGATGTGGCGGCCGACCATGACGTTTTCGAGCGCCGTCATTTCGGCAAACAGCCGGATGTTCTGGAAAGTGCGGGCAATGCCGGCCTTGGCCACTTCATGCACGGCGCTGGGCTGGTAGGGCTTGCCGGCCAGCTCGAAAGTGCCGCTGTCTGGCGTGTACAGGCCGGTGAGTACATTGAAAAACGTGGTCTTGCCGGCGCCGTTGGGGCCGATCAGGCCGTAGACCTGACCGCGCTTAATATGAATGCCGACGTCGGACAAAGCTTGCAGCCCGCCAAAGCGTTTGGAGACGCCGGCAACTTGGAGGATGGTTTCGCTCATGGCCATGTGTCCTCAAGCCTTAGTTTTGCTAAGGGACTTGCCGTGCTCGGGCGCAGGCCACAGGCCGCGCGGGCGCAGCAGCATGATGCTGATCATGGCCAGGGCAATCAGGAGCTGGCGCAAGATGGCCGAGTCAATACGGCCGTCGGTCATGGCCTGCAGCGGGCCGGCCACATGGCGCAGCACTTCGGGCAAAGCGGCCAGCAGCAAGGCGCCCAAAATAACGCCGGGCAGGTAACCGATGCCGCCCAGCACCACCATGGCAACAATCATCACCGACTCCATCAGGCTGAAGGACTCGGGCGAGACAAAGCCCTGGAAGGCCGCGAACATGGCGCCGGAGATACCGCCAAAGGTGGCGCCCATGCCGAAGGCCAGCAGCTTGAGGTTGCGGGTGTTGATGCCCATGGCCTTGGCGGCGATTTCGTCTTCACGTATGGCCATCCAGGCGCGACCTATGCGCGACTGCTCTAGCCGGTGGCAGATCACCACCGAGACAATCACCAGGGCCAGAAACAGGTAGTAATACAGCGACACGGAAGCAATCTCAAAGCCAAAGACCTCGATAGGCTTACTTAGCTTGACGCCAAAGAAGGTGATGCCGTCAATCTGGTTGATGCCCTTGGGGCCGTTGGTCAGGTTGATCGGGCGGTCCAGGTTGTTAAGGAACACGCGAATGATTTCGCCAAAACCCAGGGTGACGATGGCCAGGTAGTCGCCGCGCAGTTTGAGCGTGGGCGCGCCCAGCAGCACACCAAAGAGGCCCGCCAGCGCAGCGGCCAAGGGAATGACCGCCCAGATGGGCAGATGCAGGCCGTCGGGAAAGGCGGCCGCAATCCACGGAAAAGCTTCGGCCAGGTGCGGCGAGCCGAGCAGCGCAAACAAATACGCGCCCACGGCAAAGAAAGCCACGTAGCCCAGGTCCAGCAGGCCGGCGTAGCCGACCACGATGTTCAGGCCCAGCGCCAGCAGCACGTACAAGAGCGCCATGTCTAGAATGCGCACCCAGGCGTTGCCGCCCTGCTGCAAGAGCAAGGGCAAGACCAGCAGGGCCAGCGCCACCAGCAAGAAAGAAAAGAGTTTGTTTTTTTTCATCAGGGTTCTCCGGCGCTGCGTCAGGCTCTGTCTGCCACCCGTTCACCCAGCAGGCCCGAGGGCCTGAGCGTGAGCACGAAGATGAGCACGATGAAAGCAAAGATGTCCGAGTACTGGCTGCCCAGCACGCCGCCTGTGAGCGGGCCGATGTAGCCGGCGCCGATCGACTCGATCAACCCGAGCAAAATGCCGCCCAGCACCGCGCCGCCCAGGTTACCAATGCCGCCGAACACCGCCGCCGTGAAGGCCTTGAGGCCGGGCAAAAAGCCCATGGTGTGCTGCGCCGTGCCGTAGTTCGATGCGTACATGACGCCGGCCAGCGCCGCCAGAATAGCGCCGATGATGAAGGTGGCCGAGATGACGGTGTCGGGACGCACACCCATGAGGCCGGCCACGCGCGGGTTTTCTGCGGTGGCGCGCATGGCGCGGCCCAGCCGCGTGTAGTTGACGATG
>JBIKHX010000222.1:0-4317 GCA_044361945.1 Polaromonas sp.
AAGCTGCAAAACCCGCCCCCGTCACAGCAGAAGCCATCGAAGCGCCTGCCGAAGCCCTGGCGGCCCAAGCCTGGCTCAAACCGATGCCGGCCGGCACCTATGTGGTTCAGCATGCGGCCATGCCCACCTATGACGCGGCCCTGCAGTGGCAAAAATCTCAAGCTGCGCTGTCTGCAGCCCGCATTGTTGCGGTGTACCGCCCCAACCAGAAAATGGCGTATTTTGTGGTTGTGTCCGGCCCGTTTGCCACGCGGGAACTGGCCTTTAATTTCACCCGCAGCCGGGGCGTCCCTGCCGAAACCTGGGTGCGCACTGCGAGTTCACTGCGCGATCAATTCACCCCCGATCAGCCCACTGCCGCCAAGCGATAGGAACTGAACATGAGCGATAAAGACAACGAGATCCTCCGCCATGACGCACCTCACCAGGTGACCATGAAAGAGGGCAGCCACATGGCTGTCGGGAAAAAAGCCGAAGCGATTGAGCCCTCGGTGCGCAAAGTTCTGGCGGCCGAAGAAGGACTGACCTTAGAGCACCACCTGCACGACCACCGGCTGGCCGTACCCGAGGATCAGGCCGCGGCCAAGGCGGCTGCGCAGCCTAGTTTTGAGCGCGATATTCACCAAGCCCGCGCACTTGCCCCGGAAGCACAATCCCAAGCCGCACCTTTAGGTGGCTTGCTTCTCAAAAGAGCCACCAGCGATCACACCGAGTTGCTGCCGCCTGAGCAGCGTGTCCAAGAGCCAGACTACGACATTCCAGGCGCTGTGGCGCGTGGCCCTTCTGAGGCTGGGCCATTGATTCCACAATTTGAAAACGACCACTTTGTCGCGGTCCCGCCACCGCTGGCTGAAAAAGGTGTTTATGAAGCTGACTTGCAGCCTGCGCCTGCCCCGGCTGAAGTGGCTGCGCCTCAAGTTTTACCTGCGCATGCCGATTCTGATGAGACACCGGATCTTTCTGACGCGATGACAGAGATGCTGCAGATGAATTTCCCGGCCCGCGTGGTCCATCTGAAAATCGAAAACGACAAAATTCGCAGCAAGCTCGACACACTGCAAAGCAAAGCAACAAAATAAAGCGTGCCAGCCGATAAGCAATGGCGTTAAGCCCTGGAGACTGACATGGATCCCACCAACCCTGCAGGTGCAGGTGATTCGCTAGATTTGGCCGCAGCCGACAAGGCTATCGATGAGCACAACATGACCGACATGAAGTTGGTGCTCATGGATTCGGCCGAACTGGCCAGCCGTTCTGCCAACATGGCTGCCGATGCCGGTATTGAGCTGCGCCTGGCCTCCAAAAAACTGGTGGACGCCCACGTGCAGCAACGACGGCTGCAATTTTTCCTGGTTTTCCTGTGCGGCTGCCTGATGGTGGTCGCTTGCGGCGTTTTCGGCGCCATGGCTTGGCGCTTGCAAAGCCGCGTGGAGCAGCTGGACAGCATGATGCTGGCCATCGGCAAACGCGTGGTTGGCATGGATGCCTCGATGGAGTCTGTCGGTTCGGTGCAGCAAGCGCTGCAAGAGCTGATGGTCAAGCAAGAGGCCTCGGCAGCCTTACAAACCAAAATTGACGCCCGCCTCGAAGAAGTCATCAAGACCTCCCAGGCCACCCCGGATTTGCTGGTCAAGCAACTTGACGGCAAGACCCAGTCCATGAGCAAGCAAGTGCAAGCCTTGGACGGCAGGCTGCAAGCGCAGGCCGGCGCCTTGAAAACCCTGTCCGGTCAGATGAAAGGTCTGGAGGGCGCGCTAGGCGATGCAAGTGCTGTTCGCCGCGACATGGAAAAGCAGCAGCGGGAGTTGCGTGATCGACAGGCCGCTGACGCCAGAGCCGCCAAACTGGCCGCCGACCGCAACCGTGACCGCATGTTGCAGTACCCGCGTGCGCCGGGCACAGATTAAGCCCGTCTTTGAAAGGCGATCAGGCCGAAAGCGGTGACTCGCTGGCGGCGTTCGCCGGGCGCAGGTCGTACTTGTGAATTTTTTCGATCAAGGTCGTGCGCTGCAGGCTCAGTAAGCGGGCCGTCTGCGACACATTGCCGTCTGTGCGGGCAAGCGCTTGAGAGATCAGGTCACGTTCAATGTCAGCGAGCCTGTCTTTCAAAGAAACACCGCCCACCGGCAGTGTCGGCATGCTGCCTTGCGCCAGCATGATGATGTCTTCCACCTCGTTGCTGCTCTCAGGCACTGAACGCTTCAGCTCGCTGGTGGACAGCAGTTCGTGACGCGCCGGGGCAGGCGGAAGCAAGCTGACCGGTGCGCTGTCGCAGCGCTCGGCCTGCAAAGCGGCCAGGCCGCGCGGCAACAAGTTAGCCGGTATAGAACCAAGGGCCAGATGCTGGCAAGCAAACAAAGTGCTGAAGCGGTCTACCAAATTCGACAATTCACGTACATTGCCAGGCCAGTGGTAAGCCTTCAAAGCTTGCATAAAGTCATCTGTGAAAGTCACCGGATGTTTGCCCTGGCCGGCAAAGCGGTCTGCAAAAAATTTGAGCAACTCAGGCACATCCTCAGAGCGTTCCCGCAGAGGCGCGGTGTTCAGCGGCAGCACGTTCAGGCGGTAGTAAAGGTCTTCCCGAAAGCGCCCGGCCTCGATCTCAGCCTCCAGGTCCCGGTGCGTGGCCGCAACCACCCGCACATGGACTTGCACAGGTCGCAGGCCGCCAACCGGGTCAATGGTTCTTTCTTGCAAGACACGCAGCAACTTGACTTGCATGTCCAGCGACAAGTCGCCGATCTCATCTAAGAAAATAGTGCCGCCGTGGGCCAACTCAAAGCGACCCACCCGGTCTGCCACAGCCCCGGTGAAAGCCCCTTTGCGGTGGCCGAACAACTCGCTCTCGAGCAAATCCTTGGGTATGGCTGCGCAGTTGATCGGTACAAAATTGCCGTCTTTGCGCAGCGACTCGTCGTGCAGGGCGCGTGCCACCAGCTCCTTGCCGGTACCGCTTTCTCCAGTGATCAGCACCGTGGCGCTGGAATCAGCGACAAGCGAGACCAGGTTGCGAACTGCCGTAGCGGCCTCGCTGCATCCGATGTAAGAGTGGGTTTTTTTGCTGGCCACAGGCAAGAGAAGGTGATGGGGGTGTTATGCGTGAAAAAAATACAACTTCATCAGGGGTAGTTCTACGGACGATTACCCACTAATATTACACAATATATTTAATCGTTAATGATTTAATTGATTATTGTGTCTTGTAAACATCAAGGAAGCATCAAGAAAACGGCCGGGAAAAGGCCCAAATTGTTTGAAAGCGTCTCAAGATTGTTGTTCTGCTGTCGATATTGAGGTAGATGCTCTTAGCCCCTGCTTACCTGAGAAAGACCATGCCATGACCCGTCTTAAATCCCCCGTAACGCGATCGCTGGCCTTGTGCTTGATATTTGTTTTGGTGGGCGCGATCCTCTCCGGCTGCCAGGCCCTGCCTGAGCAAATATCGCTTAAATATGCCGCTGCCGAGCCCACAAAAGGTGCCGTTGCCCAGCCCAGTCCGGCTGAAGTGGCCGGCATGATCGCGCCCATGGTTGAAAAGCGTGAAACGCTGACCGCCAGTGGCTACGCTGTGATCAGCGTGCAAAACCACCGCAACCCGGCACAGCAACGTTTGTTGGCCATACGCGCTTCCAAGCTTGACGCCTACCGCTCTTTGACTGAGCAGGTTTACGGCCAGCAACTCGATTCCAGCACCTCGGTGGCCGACATGGTGGTGCAAAGCGACACCTTCCGCACCCGTGTCGAAGGTGTGATCTACGGCGCTGTGCTGGTCAGCATCACGCCGACCAGTGATGACACCTACGAGACCACTTTGTCGCTGGACAAAGCAGTGGTCAAGGATCTGCGAACCCTGTACCTGAGTCAGGTTGTCGCTAGAAACCGCTGACCGTACATCATTTACCTGAGCCCGTTGCCATGAAATACCGACTCGCTTGGCTGGCTCTTGCTGTGTGTGCTCCTGCGGCGCTGGCCCAGGCCGTCACAGGTTTGAGCCCTGAAGAACGCCTGGAAGGCATACGCGCTGCTCTGGTGCAAGCTGCCCTGCAAGGCCCGACCCGGGTTGACAGCGTGGCTTGGATAGACGGGCAGGGCGTGTTGCGCGAAGGCAGCAGTTTTCGCTCGGGCATGCAAGTGCGTGGGGTGCAGGTGCTCAGTTATTTGCGCGACAGCAGCGGGCAGCCACAGGCCCAACTCAAGTTGCAAGAGGGTAAAGCCAAGCCAGAACCCATCTCAGCTGATCTGGCCGCTGCCGCCAAGCGCCGTGAATGTGAAAAACAGGTCTCGCTGCGACACCTCATCGGTCTGCAGCTCGCAGTC
>JBIKHX010000221.1:0-4317 GCA_044361945.1 Polaromonas sp.
GCGGTAGGCCGATTCGTAGAACAGGCCTAATTTCAGCGAGGGGTCGCGCCACTCGAGGCGAACGATTTCGCGGCGCTGGCGCAGCAACTCACCAGCTTGGGCGCGCCAGTCCATGGGCTTGCGCTCTATCGCCGGCAAGGCTTGCAGACTCTGAATATTGCGCGTTAGCCCTGCGCGAATGTCGGTGACGATCTCGGCGGTGTCGCGTTCAAGCCGGCTTTGCACCAAGCTGGCTTCGTAGCGTGCCGCCAGCCACACCAGTGCGCCCAGCATGGTCACGACCAGCGCCACCAAAAGCGCCCACAGTGTCCAGCGGCGGTTCCATTTCAGCGAGGTGGGTAACCAGCGTGGACGGACGCTCAGCATCATGGTCGCGGGCTGGCGGGCGCATTGCTGCGCGGCTTACGTTCGACCTGGGTGATTTGCGGGTCAGCCCATGCGCCGTCGATATGAAACTCTTGTGTGCTGGCTTCAATCAGGGGCTTGCGTAAAAAAAACTGCGCTAAAAAGCTGCCCAGGCCCACAGCCGGATTCACCACCGAGGCGATCAGCGAAGCCGTGCCGGCATTGATCTCGGGCACCACCACCACCCGCAGGTCTTGTGTTTCGCGGGCAATATCGACCTTGCCATCCATCAGAACGGCGGCATTCACGCCTTTCATCTGCAAGTTGTTGGTACGCGCCTGGCCTTGTTCGATGGTGACGTCTCCGCGCACAAAGTCAAATGTAAAACCTTCGGAAAAAACATCCCGGAAATCCAGTGTCAGCCGGCGCGGCAGCGACTGCAAGCTCAGCACGCCCAGCAGCTTGGCAATGCCGGGGTCTGCCTTGAGGAACTGGCCACTTTCAATGTTCACATTGAACTGCCCGTCCATGCTCGGGTAGTCCAGGCTCAGCGGTGAGCCCAGCCAGCCGACCTGGCCGTCCAGTCTGCCCTTGCCGCGGCGAATCAATCCGTCCATGCCCAGGCGCTTGAGCAGTTCTCCCGAGTTGGCGATGTCTAAGCGGTAATTCATTTGCACGCGTCGGCGCTCTTTGCCGCTGACCGCCGCCCAGTTCCCGTTGGCAGAAAACATGGCTTCAGGCATGGTCAGGTTGAGTTTGTTGAGCCGCCATTCGCGCAATCCGCCAGGTGCCGGACCCTGCACATTACGGTTAATTGCATCCACTTCAAGCCGGCCGAATTTTTTGCCCTTGAGCTCAAAGTCATCAACCACAATGTCCATGGCCGGCACTGCGCTGGGCTGGCCTTCGAGCAGCGTCTCGACGTCGCGTGCGGTGTTGGCAGCCAGGTTCAGCCGCGCCAGCCTGGCGTAAACTCGTCCTCCCAACGTACTGGCGCCAGCCCCGGGCGCACGGTATTCGGCGTAGCCGCTGAGTTCATCGGCATCCATATTCGCGCGCCAGGTGCCGCCCTCACGGGAGGCGCCTGCCACCAGATTTCGCAGCTGATAGCCCTGCACACTGATTTCATTGGCGCGCAGGGCCATCACGCTGGGCAGGTAGCTGGCGTCCGCATCGCCAGCGGCCGGAGCGGCATCGGTTTGGATGCCGGCTTTGTTCATCGCGCGCGACCAGGCGTCTACGTCGGCGCGTTGTAGTTTGACGTTGGCAGACACGCCGCTTGCAGGCAGGGCAGCGGATTCGCCGGCGTCCAGCCCAAGGGCCAGGCTGCCGCGCAGCACCCGAGCTTGGGCTGCGCTGAGGTCGCGCACATACAGCACGTTGGCCAGCCTGCCCAAGCTGAAAGAAATCTGGTCTTGGATTTTCTGGCCAGGGGCCAGTGACTCACGCACCAGGGCTTGGTCAAATTGCAGGGGCAGTGCCTCGGCGGCAGCTTTGTTCAGCGGCGGCGGCAGGTTCAGTGCCAGGCCTTGCAGGCTGCTGCTGATGCTGATTTCAGTGCGGCCACGCCTCAAGCCCAGGCTGGCGATGTAAGGTGTGCTGCCGCTGGCATGGGCGGCCAGCGTGCTGATGAGGCCCAGCTCACGCGCTTGCTGCAGACCTTCTGCGCTGACCGTGCCCTGGCCGCGAAAGAACAGGGGCGCCTCTAAAGGCTCGACGTTGCGCCCGGTGGCGGATGGCGGGGCGGCCGCACGCAGCCCGCCTTCAAAGCGCAGTTCGCCGCCCAGCATGCGCGCCTGGGCGTTGCTAACGCGAAAATTTTTGTCGGTGAAAGTCACAGCGCCGCGCAGATTGCCCAGGGACGGTATGTCCGGGCCGAACTGCAGGTCATTGCCTGGCAGCGTCAGGCTGCCTTGCAAGGTGGTCTGCGTGAGATCTGCAAGGGGCAGCAGCAGGCGCATGGTGTAGTCGAGCTGGCCGGTGCCACTGCTTTGGCTCAGCGCATCGTTGAGCAGCGCAGAGACCGGGGAGTTGTTGACAAACTGCAGACCCTGGACCAAGGGCCCTTTGATAGCGGTGTTGACTTCCACCACGGGTTTGTCAAAGTTGGCAATGCTGGCGCTGCCGCTTATCAGCTGCAAGCCGGACAGCCCCGCCACCCGGCCCTGGGCCTGGCGCACTTCCATGCCCATGCGGTTAAAGACCAGCTCTCCTTGCAGCCCCGTGAGCGCCGGCCAGCTTTTGCCTGCCGCGCCAGCCGTCATGGTTGGCACGTAAGCAAATTGCACATTGCTGGCCTTGGCTGTCACCAGAAACTCGCCTTGTTGTGGGTCGGCAAACGGTATTTTGCGCAAATCACCTTTGACCTTGAACTTGACTTCACGCAGCTGGCCCTGCGTGACCGCATCCCGCACATAGCGCCGCGCTGAGTCGGGCAAAACCAGCGGCAAGTAGCGGTGCACCTGCGCAGCATCGCCCCGGCTCAAACTGCCCTGCAAATCCAGCACGCCGGGGTGACCGGGGTCGGCGCTATCGGCGCTATCGGCGCTACGCCACTGAACTTCAGCCTGACCGGCTGCGTCCGCATTGGCAAAGCGCAGTTTGCGCAAAGAAAGCGTTTGTTCTGCGCTGCTGATTTTCCATTGCAGCTCGGTGGAAAGCTCGGCCATGGGGACGCGGACTTGCTCGAAGACCCCGGGGAAAGTCATCGCACCTTGGGTAATTTGCAGTTGAGCCTGGCCGCCTTCATTGGTCAGGTTGAAATCCAGCGACGCGTTTTCAATACCGGGCCGGCCTGGCTGCGGTACGGGCGTGGCGGCGGGCGCGGGCCCGGCTGCCAGCGACAGGCCGCTGACGCGCCCGCGCGCGCTAAGTGTCTGCGGTGCAGAGGCCGGACCTTGCCAGCTGACGTTGATTTTTTCTACCAGGCCGCGTGGTGCAAAGCTGTCAATCAGCTGATGCGCACCGGCCCCCAGCGGCAAGCGCCGGGCGATGCGTGACAGCGCAGTCAGGTTCAGCCGGTCCGCCTGGAGTTCGTTTTGGGCCGGCAGGCCGCCCTCGCCAGGGGTGTGCAGCAACAAGACATTACCACCGGGCCAGACCAGTCCGTCGTCTGCAACAAAGGACAAACCTTCTGTGCGAAATTCAAAACTCCGAGCCAGTCGCTGGCCGCCAAAGCGCCCAGCCAAACTGTTCAGCATCAAAGGTGCTAACTCCTGACCCAGGCGCGCATTCACGCCTTGCAGCAGCACATCCGCAATGCCTCCGGTAATCTGTCCCTTGCTCACATCAGCCCAGGCGCGCAGAGCACCCTGGCCGCTGCTGATAGTCACGCCCGGCTGGTCGATTTGAATGTATTGACGCAGCAGCGACACATCGGCCCGGCTGAAGTCGGCATACAACTCGCCCGACCAGTCTTGCCAAGGCGATTGGCCGGTGTTCAACAGCGGTGTACGCAGCATCGCACGCAAGCTAAAGCGCTCCCCCCAGGCCGGTGGCGGTGTAGCGTCCAGTCTAAAGTTGTGTCGCTGGCCGGGGTTGCGCAGCAAAGCTTGTACCTCGGTCAGTACCAGCGGCGGAGCGCCTCGCAGCTCATCGGTCCAGCGCAGCGTGCCGTTGCGCAGCACGATTTCAGTCTGCGCCAGCACCCAGTTGGCAAAGGCGTTGCGCTCGCTGTGAGGGGACAAACTCAGGCCGGCGACCTCCAACTGACCATCGCTGCGGCGGCGAATGTCCAGCTCTGCGCCGTCAATCACCAGTTGCTCCAGCCCCAAGCGCCAAGCCGAGCGTGGCGACAGTGCCGCCACCACCCGGGGCAGGCGCAGCGCGGTGCGTCCATCGCGGTCCAGCAAGCTGACTTCGCGCAACTCAAAGGACGGCACCAGGCCTTTGGCCAGCACCTGAATCTCGCCGATGCGCACCGGCACGCCCAGCGCGAGACTGGCCTGAGTTTCCAGGCTCGGGCGAAATTCG
>JBIKHX010000224.1:0-4307 GCA_044361945.1 Polaromonas sp.
CTGGAAACCCGGCGTATCAACAAACACAAACTGCGTGGGCCCGATGGAGCGCATGCCGGTGATGCGGTGGCGCGTGGTTTGCGCCTTGCGCGAGGTGATGCTGATCTTTTGGCCCACCAACGCATTGAGCAAGGTGGACTTACCGACGTTGGGCTTGCCAACAATGGCGATCAGGCCGCAGCGCTGGCCTTCGGTGGCTGTGATCGGTGCGTTGCTGGCGCGGCTGGCCATGGCTTGCGCAAGCATGGCGTCCAGCGCTTCAGGCGACTGGACAGGGCTCAGGCCGGGGGCAGTCTGGTCCTGAGGGGGAGCGGCTTTTTTGCCTTGTGTCATGAAAATCCATCAGAGGCTGCCCGTGGACAGCGCAGGTTAAGTGGCTGGCTGCCTAGCTGTCCATGGTCTTGACGAATGCCAGCATGGCCGAGGCCGCAGCCTGCTCACCGGCCCGGCGTGAACCGCCGATGCCGCGTTCGGCACGGCCGTATTCGGAGATTTCGCATTCGACATCAAAAGTTTGCTGATGGGCCGCGCCCGAGGTGCCGACCACCCGGTAGATTGGCAGGTTCATCTTGCGCCCCTGCAGCCATTCCTGTAATTCGGTCTTGGGGTCTTTGCCGATGGCCGGCATTTGCGGTGTGATGTCTACGTCTTTAAACAGCCGGCGCACCAGCGCTGAAGCGCTGTCAAAGCCGGCGTCCAGATAGACTGCGCCGATGATGGCTTCGATAGCGTCTGCCAGGATGGAGGGACGCTTTTGACCACCGGATTTAACTTCGCCCTCACCCAGGCGCATCAGCAGAGGAAGGCCCAGCGTCAGGGCCAGTTGGTGCAGCGTCTCTTGTTTGACTAGGTTAGCGCGGACGCGGGACAAGTCGCCCTCGGGCAGTTCAGCCAGTCGCTCGTACAAAAGGCCGGCCACTGCCAGGTTGAGCACGGAGTCGCCCAGGAATTCAAGCCGCTCATTGTGGTCGACTGAAAAGCTGCGGTGCGTCAGCGCCTGCTGCAGCAGCTTGGGTTGGGCAAATTCGTGGGCCAGCCTTTGTTGCAGCGCCAACAGCGGTCCGCCCAGGGACGGCTGAGGGGCAGAAAGTGCAGTTGGGCGACTCATGACTTGGGTAAGGGGCGGCGGCTTAGCGGCAGCGCTTAGTCAAAGCCGCCTATGCGCTTGAGGTTGCCAAAGTTCATCCAGACAAAAAACGCTTTGCCGACGATGTTTTTTTCCGGCACAAAACCCCAGTAGCGCGAATCCATGGAGTTGTCGCGGTTGTCACCCATCATGAAATAGTGCCCGGGCGGCACTTTGCAGACCACGCCTTCACTGCTGTAGCGGCAGTTTTCTCTAAACGGGAAGTCTTCGGTGGCCTGCACAAAGGACGGGCGATCGTCTTCATTGAGGATGCGGTATTTGCGCTGTCCGTCGGCTGCCACTTCCTGGAACTGCTTGGTGTAGCGCAGCGCGTCCTCGTCAAAGAACTCAGGCAGCGCGGCTGTGTCCAGTGGCTTGCCGTTGACAGTGATTTTTTTGTTCAGGTAGGCCACTTCGTCACCGGGCAGGCCGACCACCCGCTTGATGTAGTCCAGACTGGGCTTGGGCGGGTAGCGAAACACCATCACATCGCCGCGCTCGGGGCTGTGGTTGTCAAAGATTTTGAGGTTGGAGACCGGCAGACGCACGCCGTAGTGGAATTTATTGACCAGGATCAGGTCGTTGATCATGAGGGTCGGGATCATCGAGCCGGAGGGGATTTTGAAGGGCTCAAACAAAAAAGAGCGCAACACGAACACCACCACAATGACCGGGAACAAGCCGGCAGTCCAGTCCAGCCACCAGGGCTGCATCAAGAGCCGGTTGCGGGCCTGGTCCAGATCGACTTCATCGGTGCGCAGACCCTGGCTGCTGAGTTCGGAGCGTCGCTGCGTGACACTCACTTGAAGCTGCTCAGCCTCCCGCTTGCGCTGGGGTAAAAAGTAAAGGCGCTCGGCCAGCCAGTAGACGCCGGTGACCACGGTGGCCAAAAACAGCAGCAAAGCGAAATTGCCCTCCACCATGCCGATGTACCAGGCACCGCCATAGCCCACAAAAGCTGCCAGCACCAGGGCCGTGATTGAACTCATGACAGCGAGCATTAATCTTCTACCTGCAGTATGGCCAGGAAGGCCTCTTGGGGCACCTCGACAGAGCCGATTTGTTTCATGCGTTTTTTGCCAGCTTTTTGTTTTTCAAGCAGCTTCTTCTTGCGCGAAATGTCGCCGCCGTAGCACTTGGCGATCACGTTTTTGCGCAGGGCCTTGATTGTCTCACGCGCAATCACGTTGGCCCCGATGGCCGCCTGGATGGCAACGTCGAACTGCTGGCGGGAAATGATCTCGCGCATTTTGCTCACGACAGCGCGGCCGCGGTACTGCGACTGGCTGCGGTGAACAATGATGGACAGCGCGTCCACCCGGTCACCGTTGAGCAAAATATCCACCTTCACCACGTCCGAGGCGCGGAACTCCTTGAACTCGTAGTCCATGGACGCGTAACCGCGTGAGACGGACTTGAGCTTGTCAAAGAAGTCCAGCACGATCTCGCCCAGCGGCATGTCGTAGGTCAGCATGACCTGTTTGCCGTGGTAAGCCATGTTCAGCTGGATACCGCGCTTCTGGTTGGCCAGCGTCATGACGGCGCCCACATAGTCTTGCGGCATATAAAGATGCACGGTGACGATAGGCTCGCGGATTTCCTGGATGCGGCCGGCATCCGGAATCTTGGACGGGTTTTCCACCATCAGCATCTCGCCGCCGGGCATGAGCACTTCATAGACCACGCTGGGCGCGGTGGTGATCAGGTCCTGGTCAAACTCGCGCTCCAAGCGCTCCTGCACGATCTCCATGTGCAGCAAGCCCAGAAAGCCGCAGCGAAAACCAAAGCCCAGCGCCTGGCTGACCTCGGGCTCGTAATGCAGGGAAGCGTCATTGAGCTTGAGCTTTTCCAGGGCGTCGCGCAGCGACTCGTACTCGCTGGCCTCCGACGGGTACAAGCCGGCAAACACCTGGGGCTGGATTTCCTTGAAGCCGGGCAGCGCCTGGGTAGCGGCAAAGGCCGCGCCGCCGGTGCCGGGCTTGATCATGGTGACGGTGTCGCCCACTTTGGCCGCCTGCAACTCTTTGATGCCGGCAATCACAAAGCCCACTTCACCCGCCTCCAGCGCCTGGCGCGGCTCGGTGTGCGGCGTGAAAACGCCCAGTTGCTCGGCGTTGTAGAGTGCCTCGGTGGCCATCAGTTTGATGCGGTCGCCCTTGGCCAGACGCCCGTCCACCACGCGCACCAGCATCACCACGCCCACGTAGGCGTCATACCAGCTGTCAATGATCATGGCGCGCAGCGGCGCGTCCGGGTTCCCCTTGGGGGCCGGGATGCGGGCGACAACGGCTTCGAGGATTTCGTCGATGCCCATGCCGGTCTTGGCGCTGCACGGTATCGCGTCGGTGGCGTCAATGCCAATCACATCTTCGATCTCAAGCTTGGCGTTCTCGGGATCGGCCTGCGGCAAATCCATTTTGTTGAGCACCGGCACAACGGTCACGCCCAGGTCGAGCGCGGTGTAGCAGTTGGCCACCGTCTGCGCTTCCACGCCCTGACTGGCATCCACAACGAGCAGCGCGCCTTCGCAAGCTGAGAGCGAACGGCTGACTTCGTAAGAGAAGTCGACATGGCCGGGGGTATCGATCAGATTGAGGTTGTAAACCTGGCCGTCAGCGGCCTGGTAACGCAGCGCAGCGGTCTGCGCTTTGATGGTTATCCCACGCTCTTTTTCTAAATCCATGGAGTCAAGGACTTGGGCGCTCATCTCGCGGTCTTGCAAACCTCCGCAGCGCTGGATGATCCGGTCTGCCAGCGTGGACTTTCCGTGATCGATGTGGGCAATGATCGAAAAATTTCTGATGTGATTCATCAAAGCAAACGCCTAAGTACTTGAAATTATTGCGAAGACCAGGGGCCGACTTCGCAACAGACATAAAAAAGGGCGCGTCGGTTTGCGACGCGCCCTGAACCAACAATCTATGGCAACTGCGATAGTTGGAACTTCATTGTAGGCAAAAAGCCGGTGCTGCATAGCCTGAAAAAAGCCTAAACCGTGTCGTTGCAGACCAGCAACATGAAACTTATACACAACTTATTCACAATTCCTTTTGCACAACTCTGAACAACTTGTGGGCGATCTGTGGATCACGCATAAATTGCTTAAAACGTGTGCACAAGCACCACTCAGAAACGATCTATATAGCAAAATAAACCGAAAGTAGCCCCCATTCTATCCAAA
>JBIKHX010000225.1:0-4304 GCA_044361945.1 Polaromonas sp.
ACATGGCGATGGCCGGCGGTACGGATGCTTCAAAACTGCCTGATGCGCTCAGGTCCGTGCTGGCTTGGGTGAGCGAGCGGGTTTGAATATTCGCTGGCAGTCGGCGTTCATTCAGTAGCTGATTGCCTACGCTGCCATCCAGCGGCGGGTGGTGAAACTCAGGGCGTCGACGAGTGCCACCAGCACCAGCATGGCCAGCAAAATACTGCCCGTTTCACCCATCTGGAACAGGCCCATGTGAAAAGCAAGCATTTGACCCAAGCCCCCAGCGCCCACCACGCCCAGCACAGCGGCGGCGCGGATATTGTTTTCCCAACGGTACAGGGTGTAGCTAGCGAGCTGCGGCAAGATTTGCGGCAGAGTCGCGTACCAAAAAATTTTGGCCTCTGTGATACCGCGGCAACGCAGCGCAAACGCTGGGCCAGCGCCCGCGTTTTCAATGCTTTCAGCAAACAAGCGGCCCAGCACGCCTGACGTGTGCAGCGCCAAAGCCAGCGTACCGGCCAGTGGCCCCAAGCCCGCGCTGATCAGCAGCAGCGCTGCCCACACCAGCTCTGGAATGCTGCGCAGCATATTCAACACCGCGCGGCTGATGCCACGCCAGCGGGCTGGGTCGTCATGGTGCGTTTTGCTGGCCGGCACGGCCAGGGCCAAGCCCAAAATGACCGCCAACAGAGTGCCCAGTGCGCTCATGGCCAGCGTTTCTAGCGCAGCCCAAAAGAGTTTGGTTAAGAATTTGCTGCTGGTTTCAGGCACCAATAATTCGCCAATGAACTTGCCCATTCGGCCAGCAGCATCCAGACTGAAGAACTGCGCCCACTTCAATTCAAGTGTCCAAAAGCTGGCAACCGTTAGGCAGACCAGACCGAACATAAACCAGCATGCCTTGCACCGCGCAGCAAACAGCGGCGGCGGCATCTTTCGAGGTGATTCGCGTAACACTTGCACCTTTACCCCAGCTCTTTACGCAACCAAGCGCTGGTGGCATCTGCCAGCCACACCAGCAACATAAAAACAATCAGCATGGTGGCGACTTCAGATCCATTGAACATCTTCATCGATGCGTCCATTTGCTGACCCAAGCCACCCGCGCCCACAAAGCCCAGCACGGCTGACGAACGAATAGCGCACTCCCAGCGGTACACCGAATAGCTGGTCAATTCGGCGGCGTTTTGTGGCAGCAGGCCGTAAAAAAACGCTTGGAGGCGCCCCGCGCCGTTGCGCAGCAAACTCTGCGTGACTTGCGCATCGCCGCTTTCCAGAATTTCGGCATAGACCTTGCCCAACATGCCGCCGTAGGTCAGTGCAATCGCGATCACGCCCGCCGTTGGCCCCAGGCCCACCACCCGTACAAATATCAGCGCCCAAATCAATTCTGGGACGCTGCGCAGCAACACCATGACCCAGCGCAGCAGTGTGCGCAACACCGCAGGAAGCCTGTTCATCTTGCCGGTTAACGCAGACACCGACAAAACCCGCACCGACAGCAGTGCCAGCGGCACGGCCAGCACCAACGCAAGGGCTATACCGGCAGTGGCAATGGCAACCGTGCGCCAGGTTTCCTTGGCGACCAGCAGTAAAAATTCGCCTTCTATTTTTGGCGGAAAGAAGTCA
Source organism: Polaromonas sp. (assembly GCA_044361945.1). Classification (GTDB taxonomy): domain Bacteria; phylum Pseudomonadota; class Gammaproteobacteria; order Burkholderiales; family Burkholderiaceae_C; genus Polaromonas. The sequence continues at coordinate 1,615 of JBIKHX010000225.1, forward strand.
CCCAAAAATTTCAAGGTCGGCTTTAAATTGCTGGCCTCAAACAGTGTCCAGACCTTGAATTCAGTCAGCACAAGCGCAGGCCATAGCAGTGCCGCGCCAGCCAGTAGCCAGAACAGTCGACCCACCCAGGCCGGGTCGCGCTGAGGTTTTCGCGAAGTCACCGTCTGCATCAGCGGCAGTGCATCGCAGCAGGAATGGACGGTGCATCGGGCACCTGATCAGCCGCCACTGGCGGCCCGTCGAGCTCATGCAAGTGCTGCGCATACAAGTCTTGCAGGTGCTGGGGTGAAACTTGTGCGGCAGGAAGATCAAAAACAAGCTGACCATCGCGCATGCCAATGATGCGCGGAAATGACCGCAGGGCCATGTCAACGTGGTGCAAGGTCGCCACCAGCGTTGCGCCGCGCTCGGTCGCGATATCGGTCAGTGCCTTGATGGCCTGCTCACTGCGCGCTGGATCCAGCGCTGACAGCGGCTCGTCGACCAGCAGCAACTGCGCGTTCGATGCCAAAATGCGCGCCAGCCCGACACGTTGCCGTTCACCGCCTGACAGGCGATCGACCCGCTCGAAAAGCTTGTCAGCCAAATCAAATCTGGCCAGGGCTGCATCAGCCGTTTCAATATGCTTCGGATAAAACAGGTTGCGAAGGCTCGCCCAAATACCCATTTGCGGCAACAGTCCCGCCAGCACCGCCGTCACCACACGCTGGCGCGGCGGCAATGGCGGCACTTGCGGGGCCAAAAATAACTTTGCTCGCAACTTTTGAAGCCCACGGATCGGTAAACCCCAAGGGTCAACTTCGCCCAGTTGGAGCGATCCCGTCGTGGGTCTTAAAGCGCAAGCAGTCAATTGCAGCAAGGTGGTTTTGCCCGCGCCGGACGGACCAATGATGGCCACTTGCTCGCCGGACTGCACTTTTAAAGAGACATGCCGCAGTGCATCAGGCACATTGCCCTTGGCTGCGGGATGGCGCGCCGACGCGTCGGTCAGAAGAACCTGCACCTTGCTAATCAGTCTGTTGACGGGTCTGTTTATTTAAGCAAGCCGGCACTGCGGGCAGCAGTTTCGATGCCGCGGTAGTTCTCGGGCACTGTGGCGATGTATTTGGTTGCACGGTTCAAATCCAAAATTTCTTTGCCGTCAGGTGTTTTAGGGTCAATGTCCAGCAACGCTTTTTTAACGCGTTCGCGTTGGGCAGCTGGCATGTCTGCGTGCACTGACCAGTTGTAGTTGTAGTAACCCGGCGTGGTGAAGAACACCACCGCGTCTTTATTAGACACTTTGCCTTCTTTCACAAACTTGTTCCAAACGGTGATGTCAAGCGCAGCAGCGTCAACCTTTCCGCTGACAACGGAAGCAATGGTGGCGTCGTGCGCCCCCGAATAAGCCACGCGCTTGAAGTCTTTGTCAGGATCAATCTTGACGTCGAGCAAAAAGCTGCGCGGCATCAAATGCCCGGAGGTCGACGATTGCGAACCAAAACTGACTTGTTTACCTTTGAGGTCAGCCAGCGTTTTAATGCCTGAGTCAGGTTTGGTGATGAACACCGATTGAAACTTGGTGTCTTCCTCGCGCTGGGCAATCGGCACAATTTTGCCGCCTGAACGCACGCTGGCCTGCACAAAGGTGAAGCCGCCAAACCAGACCATGTCGACCTGCTTGTTGACCAGCGCTTCTACTGCAGCGGGGTAGTCAGATACCGGAATGAACTCAACTTTTTGACCTAGCTTGCTCTCCAGGTATTTCACAATCGGGCCGAACTTGCGGGTCTGCTCAGTGGCCGCTTCTTCGGGGATGGTGGTGACGCGGAAAACAGTCTGCGCGTACGAGGTACTTGTTAAAGCGCTTGCAGCTGTCAGAGCGGCGATGCCAAGTACTGATTTGAAATTTTGAAACGAAAAATAAGCCACGTTTGAGTTCTTTCTGGGCAGGGATTGAGTGAAAAGGCTAGGGCTAAAAGTAACCCCGTATTTTGGCTGAAAGACGGCACACAGTCTCAATGTCGCGCAATAACCATAGAACGCCCCGTCACCTCAGTAGCAAGGCATGTCACGCCAGCGTGCGCTGGCTCTGAAAGTTCCGCGCTTGGCCTGTCACAGGGTCGGTAAAGGCAATCGATTTGGCAAGCAACTGCAGGGGCAAGCTGTAGTCGTCATCGGGGGTCTCAGCCACAGGCGGGTACATCCGGTCATTCAAAATCGGCAAGCCCAGCGCGTTCATGTGCACGCGCAGCTGGTGTTTTTTACCCGTGACCGGACTTAGCGCGTACCTGGCTAATCCGCCAATTTTTTCAATCACATCCATGTGGGTTTCGCTGTTGGGCTGGCCCGGCACTTCGCGCTGCCTGAAGAACGGTTCGTCTTCAACGATCCGGCTTTTGCGGGTGATCGGCCAGGTCAAATCTTGCCGCCAGGGTGCGATGGCCTCGTAGTGTTTTGTCACCGCATGGCCTCTGAACATGGCCTGATAGGCATTGCGCTCCCCTGGGTTGATGCTGAACAGCACCAGCCCGGCGGTTTCGCGGTCAATGCGGTGAATTGGAATCAAGGTGTCAATGCCAAGCCGTTTTTTAAGCCTCACCAGCAGTGTTTCTTGCAGGTAGTGCCCGGATGGTGTGACGGGCAAGAAGTGCGGTTTGTCGGCCACGACCAGATGCGCGTCCTGGTACAGCACAGCTTCTTCAAACGGA
>JBIKHX010000226.1:0-4298 GCA_044361945.1 Polaromonas sp.
CACGCCGGCCGGTTATGCCAGGCTCAAATCGGAGCTGTTCGAGCTCATCGACACCGAAAGGCCCAAGGTGGTGGACATTGTTCACTGGGCTGCCAGCAATGGCGATCGATCTGAAAACGGCGACTACATCTATGGCAAAAAGCGCTTGCGTGAAATTGACCGACGCATCCGTTTTTTAACCCAGCGTCTGGAGCTGGCCGAAATTACCGACCCTTCTATTCACCACGGGCGAGACCAGGTATTTTTTGGCGCTACGGTGGTCTATCTGGTTGACGGACAAACCGAGCGCTGCGTCACCATCATGGGCATTGACGAGGCAGACAGCGCTGCCGGCGAAATCAGCTGGGTGTCACCGGCCGCCCGAACCCTGCTCAAGGCGCGTGTGGGTGATGAACTCAGCTTGGTCACACCGCAGGGTGTGCAGCTGCTTGAGGTGTTGCAGGTGCGTTATCCGGCGCCGCCGGACTGAATTCCGGGTTTGACCCTTTGCACGCGCAACACGGAAGGTGTGCGCTTGACCCCGCGGATGATGGCTGCCAGATGAACACGGTCACGCACCGACACCCCAAAGCGCAACTCGGCCGCGTCTTGTGTGGACTCCTGGGCCATGTCAACCTGGGTAATGTCGGCCTCGGCGGCAGCCATTGCGGCGGCTACTCGCGCCAACACCCCTTTGACATTGACAACGGTTACCAGCAAGCCTGTTTCAAAAGACCGGCTGGGCTCGTCCGACCAGTCGACAGCGATAAAGCGTTCGCTGTCCCTGTGTACCAAGCGCTTGGCCATGGCACAGTCGTCGGTGTGCACGACCAGTCCCTCACCCCGCCCCAGGTAGCCCACGATACTGTCGCCCGGGATCGGTTTGCAGCATTTGGCAAACTGAACCGATGCCCCTTCGCTGCCATCGATCAGCAGCGAGCCTTGAGACACTGATTCATGCTCAGTAAAACGTGCTCGGCTGATGAGCAGTGCGTCAGGACGATGCCCTGTTTCTATCATCAGCTTGACGATACGCTTGGCCACGATACTGGCAATGCGCTTGCCTAAACCTATGTCAGTCAACAAGTCGGCGCGCGAGCGGTTGCCGCTGAAGCGCAGGATTTTTTCCCATAAGTTGCGGCTGATTTCGTCGTCTGTCGGCAGCTTGTCTATGCCTTCGGCGCACAGCGCTTGTGTCAGCATTTTTTCGCCGAGGTCCTGCGACTCGCTCAGCGCCATGGTTTTGAGGTGATGCCGGATTTTGGAGCGCGCCCGACCGGTGCGCACAAAGGCAAGCCAGGCCGGATTGGGGTTGGGCACCGTGCCGGTGATCACTTCGATCACGTCACCGTTGTGCAGTTCGGATCGCAAAGGCACTTGCTCACCATTGATCTTGGCCGCCACCGCCCGGTCGCCGATGTCACTGTGAATTGCGTAGGCAAAATCGACGATGGTCGCGCCGCGTGGCATCGCCATGATCTTGCTTTTGGGCGTGAAGACATACACGGCGTCGGGAAACAAGTCGATCTTGACATGGTCCCAGAACTCAGCTGCATCACGGGTTTCCTGTTGTATGTCCAGCAGCGATTGCAGCCACTGAGTGCCCAGGCGTTGCGAGGCATCACTTTCCGGGTCCGCAGCCTTGTACAGCCAATGTGCGGCCACACCGGACTCTGCCACGACATGCATGGCATCGGTGCGCATTTGAAACTCGATGTTGGTGCCAAAGGGGCCGATCAGTGTGGTGTGCAGCGACTGGTAGCCGTTGATCTTCGGGATGGCAATGTAGTCCTTGAAGCGACCGGGCATGGGTTTGTAGAGCTGATGCAACACGCCCATGGCTGTGTAGCATGCAGTCAGCCCGCCCACGATGATGCGAAAACCATAAATATCGGTCACCTGTGCAAAGGACAAATGCTTGTCGTCCATCTTGCGGTAGATCGAGTAAAGCGTTTTTTCGCGGCCGTGGATGCGCACAGGTATATGGGCCGACTCAAAAGCCTCTTCGAGCTCACCTTGTACGCGCTTGATGACGTCACGGCGTCGACCTCGGGCGCGCGTCAGTGCTTTGGCCAAAGCGGCATAGCGCCAAGGGTGAAGATGTTGGAATGCCAGGTCTTGAAGTTCCCGGTAGGTGGTGTTTAAACCGAGACGGTGAGCGATGGGGACGTAAATGTCCAGTGTTTCGCTGGCAATGCGGGCCCACTTGTCGCGCGGCATATCGCTCAAGGTGCGCATGTTGTGGGTTCGATCGGCAAGCTTGACCAGAATGACGCGCACGTCGCGTGCCATGGCCAGCAGCATTTTGCGGAATGACTCAGCCTGGTTTTCTTCGCGGGTGTTGAATTCGAGTTTTTCGAGCTTGGTCAGACCATCCACCAGCTCGGCCACAGGCGCGCCAAAACGCTCGATCAGCTCGGGCTTGGTGACGCCGCAGTCTTCAATGGCGTCATGCAGCAGCGCCGCCATCAGGGCCTGCGCATCGAGCTTCCATTCTGCGCACTGTTGCGCGACAGCAATCGGGTGGGTGATGTAGGGCTCGCCACTGTTGCGCAACTGGCCCAGATGGGCTTCATCGGCATAGCGGTAGGCGCTGCGTACGTTGTCCACGTCGGCAGCACTCATGTAGTCTAGTTTGGCTGTGAGCGCGGCAAAACTGGCCGCAGCTGCATTGACAGCAGCCGGCGTCGGTTTGGCCAATAGAGGAGAAAGCAGGGCGCCCATACCTCAAATGTAGCGCGAGCGCGCCCTGTCTGGCTTGGCACGGGTTGTTTGGCGTTGCCGCCAAAGAAAAAAGCACCGCCTGGCGGTGCTTTTGGGGGGTGTCCAGCGGCTTAAAGCGGGACTTTTTTGAGCATCTCCAGGCCGATCTTGCCCGCTGCAATTTCACGCAGAGCGGTCACGCCAGGCTTGTTCTTGCTTTCGATCTTGGGGGCATGGCCCTGACTGAGCATGCGGGCGCGGTAGGTGGCAGCCAGTACCAGTTCGAAACGGTTGGGGATTTTTTCCAGGCAGTCTTCAACTGTGATGCGGGCCATGATGATCTCCGGGTAAGCAATAAAGCGCTGGGGGCAGCGTGGTTTTCAAGTAATGTTCAGGGCTTTGAAGATGTCAGCGCGGGCACGCCGCTGGGCTGAAAACTTGAGCCGCTGGGCGTGAACAATGGTTTTCAGGTCGAAAACCGCACGCTCGAACAACTCGTTGATTATAACGAAGTCAAATTCCCGGGCCTGGGCCATCTCTATGGCGGCGTTCTTCAGGCGCAACTCAATGACCTCGGCAGTGTCTTCGCCGCGCCGCTGCAGCCGGGAGCGCAACTCTTCCCAGCCTGGGGGCAGGATAAAGATCAGCACAGCGTTGGTGAAAATTTTCTTGATATTGATGGCGCCCTGGAAATCAATTTCCAAAATGACATCAGAGCCGTTTTGCATACGCTCTTCAATCGCCTGGCGCGAGGTGCCATAGCGGTGGCCGTGCACATGGGCCCATTCCAGAAAGCCGTTGCGCTCGACCATGCCGTCGAATTCATCGCCCGACAAAAAATAATATTCACGTCCATGCTTTTCCTGCCCGCGCGGCGGCCGCGTGGTGTGGGAGACCGCAGGCTGCACGCGTGCGTCGATTTCCAGCAGGGCTTTGACAAGGCTGGATTTGCCGGCGCCGCTTGGCGCTGCAACAACAAACAGGTTTCCTGGATAGTCCATAAAAATAAGAGCAGTTAAAACAGGGCGGTTAAAAAAGTAGGCCATTGACCGGCCCCAAGCAGGCGCGGCCGGGAAGCGGATTTATTCAATGTTCTGGACCTGTTCGCGAATTTGTTCAATCAGCACTTTCATGTCCACTGAAATACGGGTGAGCTCCAGGGCTGCTGATTTAGAGCCCATGGTGTTGGCTTCGCGGTGCAGTTCCTGAATCAAAAAGTCCAGGCGCTTGCCGACTTCGCCGCCCTTGGCCAGCAGGCGGTCTATTTCGTCGAGATGCGAGGCCAGGCGGGTGATCTCCTCGGCCACGTCGATGCGAATGGCAAAGGCGGTAGCCTCCGTCAAGGCCCGGTCTTGAGCAGCCTCGGGCAGGGCGGCGTTGTCGGTCAGCGCCATGGCTTCTTGCCAGCGCTCCATGAAACGCTGTTTTTGTTGCTCGACCAGCTTGGGCACCAGCGGCCCGGCTTGCTTGGACAGGGCACGCAGCTGCGCTGTGCGATCGGTCAGCATGGCAGACAGCCGTGCACCCTCACGCTCGCGTGCTTGCAGCAGCTCTTTGACGGCCTTTTTGGCCAGCTTGAGCAACTCGTCGCCAAAATCGTGAGGTTTCCGGTCTTC
>JBIKHX010000227.1:0-4286 GCA_044361945.1 Polaromonas sp.
CTGGTCTTGCCCGAGCCGCCGGCGCTGGCCGGCGCGCCCGCCAAAGGCCCGGTGGTCTCGCTGGCCGAAGGCAAGATTGCGATTCACCTGGGCTGGAGCCACAAGGCGCGGGCCGCTGACGACCTGCTGCGCAAATGCGTGTCATGGACCTGGCGCGTCAAGCTGAGCTTGTCGCTCGAGCGCGACCTGTTCACGCGCTTGCGCGAAGAGGCCGAAAAGGTCGCCATCAAGGTATTTGCCGACAACCTGCGCGACCTGCTGCTGGCTGCGCCGGCTGGCCCGCGCGTGGTGATGGGTCTGGACCCGGGCATCCGCACCGGCGTCAAGGTGGCGGTGGTCGATGCCACGGGCAAGCTGGTTGAGACGGCCACTGTGTTCCCGCACGAGCCCCGCAAGGACTGGGACGGCTCACTGCACACTCTGGCCAAGCTCAGTGAAAAGCATGGTGTGAATCTGATTGCGATAGGCAACGGCACCGCCAGCCGCGAGACCGATAAGCTGGCCGCGGACCTCATCAAACTGATCACTAAGCATGCGGAATCCACCGGCGCCGCCTTGCCGATTGACAAGGTGGTGGTCAGCGAGGCGGGTGCCTCGGTGTATTCGGCCAGTGAATTTGCCTCCCAGGAAATGCCCGACGTGGACGTTAGCCTGCGCGGCGCGGCCAGCATTGCGCGGCGACTGCAAGACCCGCTGGCCGAGCTGGTGAAGATCGACCCGAAGTCCATCGGCGTGGGCCAGTACCAGCATGACGTGAACCAGAGCGAGCTGGCGCGCAGCCTGGACACCGTGGTCGAGGATTGCGTCAACAGCGTGGGCGTGGACCTCAACACCGCCAGTGTGCCGTTGCTGGCTCGCGTCTCGGGCCTGAGCCAGACGGTCGCCAAATCAGTCGTGCGTTGGCGTGACGCCAACGGCGCCTTCGGCAGCCGCGCCGATTTGCTCAAAGTGACCGGCCTGGGCGCCAAAACCTTCGAGCAAAGCGCCGGGTTTTTGCGCCTGAACGCCAGCAGCAACCCGCTGGACCGCACCGGCGTGCATCCTGAGACCTACCCGGTGGTCGAGCAGATCATGCTGCACACCGGCAAGCCGGTGGCCGAGCTCATGGGCCGCGCCGACATGCTCAAAACGCTGCGCCCCGAGCTGTTTGCCAACGAGAAATTCGGCGTCATCACCGTCAAGGACATCCTGGCCGAGCTGGAAAAGCCGGGCCGCGATCCGCGCCCCGACTTCAAGGTGGCGCGCTTTAACGATGGCGTGGAAGACATCAAGGACCTGAAAGAAGGCATGGTGCTCGAAGGCACGGTCAGCAACGTCGCTGCCTTCGGCGCGTTCATTGACATTGGCGTGCACCAGGACGGCCTGGTGCATGTGAGCCAGCTGGCCAACAAGTTTGTCACCGATGCACGTGAAGTCGTCAAGACCGGCGACATCGTCAAGGTGCGCGTGACCGAGGTGGATGTGGCGCGCAAACGCATCGGTTTGACCATGAAGCTGGACGCTGCACCCGCCCGCCGCGACAGCCCGCGTGACAACAAGTTCGAAGGCGCCGCCCGCGGCGAACGCGCGCCGAACCGAAGTGCAAGCCAAGGCTATAACCAGCGGCCCGAGCCCGCAGGGCAGGGCAGCGCCATGGCCTCGGCCTTTGCCAAGCTGCAGGGCTTGAAGAAATAAACGGCTGGGGCCCTGCGCTTGAAAGCCCTTCGCCTTCACGCCGGCCCCAGCGCGCGTCGCCACATCGAGCAAACCGGCTTGCGGCCGCAAGATATCGGCGTGGTGCCCGGTGCGGCGGGCGGACCCAAGGGGCTGATCCTCGGGCCGCTGGACCGTTTTATTTTTGGGCAGTGGCTGACGCAATCCACGCAGCCTGTGCATCTGGTGGGCGCCTCGATTGGCGCCTGGCGCATGGCCACCGCCTGCCTGAACGATCCGGTGCAAGCCTTTGAGCGGCTGGAGCTTGACTACATTGGCCAGCACTACGAACTGCAGCCCGGCCAGAAGCGGCCCACGGCCGACTTTGTCAGCGAGAAGTTTGGCGACAGCCTGAAGGCGTTTTACGGCGGGCGGATTGATGAGGTGCTGCAACACCCACGCTTTAGGCTGCACGTCGTGACTTCGCACGGCCGCCATGTGCTCAGCCGCGAACATCCGATAGGTACGCCTCTGGGCTATGGCGCAGCATTCTTGACCAATGTGGTCAGTCGCAAAGCCATGGGCGCGTGGCTGGAGCGCGTGGTGTTTTCAGCGCCCGCATCGGGTGAGCCCGGTGCGGCCTGTGTGCCGCTGCCCTTTGCCACCACCGATTACCGCAGCCGGCAAGTGATGCTCACCAGCGAGAACTTCAACCCGGCCCTACAAGCCAGCTGCTCTATCCCCTTTGTGCTTCGCGCCGTGCACGACATTCCCGGCGCTCCGCCTGGCGCGTACTGGGACGGCGGCATCACCGACTACCACCTGCACCTGGACTACGCCCATGCGGCGCAGCGTGATGCGGGCACTGTTGCAGCCGAGGGTGCCGGCCTGGTGCTGTACCCGCATTTCCAGCAAGCCGTGGTGCCTGGCTGGCTCGACAAAAGCCTGAAGTGGCGGCACGGCGCCACCGCTTTCCTGGACAGCATGCTGCTGCTCGCGCCTAACCCTGAATGGGTCAAAACGCTGCCCAATGGCAAGCTGCCCGACCGCAGCGACTTCACGCATTACGGCAACGATTTGCCCGGCCGCGTGAAAGCCTGGACCGCCGCCGCCAAGGCCAGCGAGCAATTGGCCGATGAATTTCAGGAATGGCTGGCCAAGCCGGGCATGGGTCGGGTCGAGCCGCTCTGAACTCTTGACAGGCTTAGCTGTGGCCCGTTTTATTTCCTGACCCACGGCAGGGAACTGATCTTTCGGCCCTGAGCTGGCAGACCGGAAAAATGAGTACATTAGGAGTAATTTTTTACAACTTTCCAACTCATGCTGTATCCCTTCGAGACACCCAGCTGCCGGACATGCCTCCGTTCGAAATCCTGGTCTTTGCGGGCGGAAGCAATCACACCCAAGGCAGCGGCCGCATCGGCAGGGCCGCGCCGGTCGAATCGACTAATGTGCAACGCACACAGCCCTGCGCCAAGCTGCCTTCTTCCAACGGGAAGGTAAGAGGGCGATCAAAGCGCTGCGCGAACAGACCAAACCTTAATCCGATCTTCTTTCAGCAACACTAAATTGATTGATCCTGAACCGATCACCATAAACACCAGCTGCCATCGTTATCCACCCAAGACCTGACATATGCCCACTTCCGCCCGTCACCTTATCTTTCACGCCGCAGTTGTATTGCTTTTCGGCCTTTTGTTGGGCGGTCCTTACGCCCGGGCGATAAAGCGAGGTGCCGCAGCTCACGTCGTCAACTCCTGGCGGGTTGCGCACTTGAGCTTGCCGATTGGCGCTACGCTCATGTTGGCGACTGCGCCGTTGCTGGCCTCGCTGGCCGTGAGCGATGCGGTGAAATGGACCATCGTGGTGACGCTGGTGTTGTCTGCTTATGGCTTTTGCGTGGCAACGCCGTTGGCCGCCATCACGGGCGAACGCGGGCTCTCAGCGGGCGGCAAAGGCCTGGGCCGGCTGGTCTACCTGGGCAACTGGATTGGCGCTGTCTGCTCGGTCATGTCGGCTGCGGTGTTTTTGTATGCCGCTTTTGTCTCGTTGTAGTTTTGTGCATGCTGGCTCACATGGACGCTTGAAGCATCTCCCGGTAATCGTCGGCCGTGGCAATACGCGGGTTGGTCTTGTGGCAATGGTCGGCCAGGGCGCCGGCGATCACGCGATCAAACAGATCGGGCGTGACACCCATGGCCGCCAGGCCTGTGGGCAGACCGAGCCGGGCGTTCATGGCCTGGATGGCTTCTGGAATATCGCTGCCCGATGCCAGGCCCATGATGCGGGCCATGCGTTCCAGGCGGCGGTCTTTTTGCATGGACTCGGCTGAGGCATTGAAGCGCACTACTGCTGGCAAGAACATGGCGTTCAGGGTGCCGTGGTGCAGGCGCGGATCGACCCCGCCCAGGCTGTGGCTGAGCGAATGCACGCAGCCCAGGCCTTTTTGAAAGGCCATGGCGCCCTGCATGGACGCGCTCATCATATTCAGGCGCGCCTCGCGGTCTTGTCCGTTGCGGGTGGCGCGCTCAATGTGGGCCCAGCCGCGCTCCAGGCCATCGAGGCCAATGCCGTCGGCCGGCGGGTTGAAGGCCGGTGCCATGAAGGTTTCCATGCAGTGCGCGATGGCGTCCATGCCGGTGGCGGCCGTCAGG
>JBIKHX010000019.1:0-13965 GCA_044361945.1 Polaromonas sp.
AGCCGCACGTCGTGCGATTTCCCGTCACGTTAAACGTGGCGGCCGTATCTGGATCCGTGTCTTCCCGGACAAGCCGATTTCCCAAAAGCCTGCTGAAGTGCGTATGGGTAACGGTAAAGGTAATCCAGAGTACTACGTGGCTGAAATTCAGCCCGGCAAGATCGTTTTTGAAATCGTTGGCGTGCCTGAAGAGTTGGCCCGTGAAGCGTTCCGCCTGGCTTCTGCCAAGCTGCCGCTGCGCACCACTTTCGTCAGCCGCATGATTGGCCAGTAAGGGGAAATGAAATGACCAAATCTACTGAACTGCGCCAAAAAGACGTTGCCGGCCTGCACGCTGAAGTCAAAGAGCTGCAAAAAGCCCACTTTGGCCTGCGCATGCAAAAAGCCACACAGCAACTGACCAACACCTCCACGTTGCGTTCGACGCGCCGGGCGATTGCCCGCGCCAAGACCATCCTGGCCGAAACCATCGTCAAGCAAGGAGCCAAATAATGACGGAAGCTAAAAAATCCCTCACGCGCACCTTGGTTGGCAAGGTTGTCAGTGACAAGCGCGCCAAGACCGTGACTGTTCTGGTCGAGCGTCGCGTCAAGCACGAGCTGTACGGAAAAATCGTTTCGTTGTCGAGCAAGTACCACGCCCATGACGAAAAGGGCGAGTACAAGATGGGTGACACCATCGAGATCACCGAGAGCCGTCCGATTTCAAAAACCAAGAACTGGGTTGTTTCCAAGCTGATCCAGAAAGCCGCAGTGGTTTAAGTCTTTTCGACGAACAACTGCAGGTCTTTGAAAACGGTCCACGATGTGGGCCGTTTTTATTGGTCAAACGGCTTTGTCATTGCTGGCGGCATTGCTGTTGAGTGCTTGCCAAGCGTGCGAAGCGCATCTGATACAAAATACGTGCTTCTGGCCACAAGGCCCCCATTAACACCCAAATAGGAGCAATGCATGATCAAAGTTGGCGATACCCTACCTTCAACCACGCTGATGGAGTTTTCAGAAGTCGAAGGCAACGGCTGCAGCATCGGCCCTAACCCGGTTGACGTAGCCAAGGCTACGGCCGGCAAAACCATTGCGCTGTTCGCGCTGCCAGGCGCTTTCACCCCCACCTGCTCTGCCAAACATGTTCCCGGCTATGTGGAGCACTTCAATGCGCTCAAAGCCAGCGGCGTAGATGAAATCTGGTGCGTGAGCGTCAACGATGCATTCGTCATGGGCGCCTGGGCACGCGAGCAAAAAACCAACGGTAAGGTCCGTATGCTGGCCGATGGCAGCGCCGACTTCACCAAGGCAACCGGCCTGACGCTGGACCTGACAGCCCGCGGTATGGGTTTGCGCAGCAACCGTTATTCGATGCTCATCAAGAACGGCAAAGTCGCAAGCCTCAATATTGAAGCTGCTGGAAAATTCGAAGTCAGTGATGCTACGACTATGCTGTCACAAGCCAAAGCCTAAGTCCCGAGCCTCTGCCTAAGCCAGAAAAAAAGCCACCCTGAAACGGTGGCTTTTTTGTGGGCGCTAAAGATCAACCTTGAGGTAATGCGCGCCGGCTATCGGGTTGTGATAATAGGGCGGAATCTCTGTGAAACCGAGTTCGGCGTACAAAGCGCGCGCCGACTCCATGTCGTCCAGAGTGTCCAGCAACACGCAGTGGTAGCCTGCTGCGCGGGCGGCGTCCAACACCGCCTCGGCCAATTGCCGGCCCACGCCAAAGCGGCGGAATTCAGGGCGCACAAACAGCCGCTTCATCTCGGCCGCGTTGGCATAGTCTGCCGCCGGCAGCGGGCGCAGCGCACAACATCCGGCCAGCGCACCCTCAATCCAGGCCAGCAGCAAAGCCCCCTGTGGCGCGCTGTAGTCGCCAGGTAAGTGAAGCAACTCTGATTCGAAGTCCTGAAAGTACAGGTCCACGCCAAGCAGTTGAGCGTACTCCGAAAAAATTTGACGCACTAATTCAAAATCGGCGGGCGACGTGGGCGTCCTGAATTCAATGACTTTGTTTAACAAGTGGGAAGAGCTCAACAGGCGGCGTAAAAAAATAAACGAGTAATCAGTTTAGTCCCCAAGCCTCAAAGGCCGGCAGGCGCCAAGCCTGACAGCCAGAAAACAGCGGCAGCGCACAAACAAAGCAGTAAAAAGGCTGCCATACGGCTGCGGGCGTCATCACGTGCGGCTTCAGCGGGTGCGGCCAGTTGCTTGTCTCCATGCAGCATGGCTGCCACCAGGCCCTGGCGACGGCGTGCGTAGTAAATGATGGCCGCCACATGCAGCAAGACCAGCGCCAGCAAAATCCATTTGCCGATCTGCGTATGGTATTGGCTGCCTAAAGCAACAGCAGCGTTAGAGACAAGGTGCGTCAGCGGGCCGGCAGTGGAAATTTCGTCATCACTGATCAGCCCGGTGGCCACTTGCAAGCTCAAAAAAGCCAACAGGGCCCAAACAGACAGCGCGCCAAGCGGTGAGTGGCCCACCGTGTGGCTGTCTGGGGCCTGGCCGCGCAAGTAAGCAAGCACCGCACGCGGCCCGAATACAAAGCTGCGAAAGCGCGACCAGTGGCCGCCCAGCAGGCCCCAGACCAGGCGAAACAAAAGCAGGGTCAGCAGTGCATAACCAAAACGAAAGTGAAAGACCATGGCGCTACCGCCCACTGTGCCGGTCACCGCCAAACCCAGAACACAAAACGCACTGGCCCAGTGAAACACCCGGGTAGGCAGGTCCCAAATACGGACGCGGTACAGCGTTGAAGGGTTAGGCATGGTGGAGCTTGTCAATGGGCGTCAAAGCGGAGCATGGCGCTTAAAAATGGTTTTTAAAGTTGATCTGGGCGCAAACGGGTCATCAATGGGGCTGCTTTGAAAAGGCTCACGCAGAGATTTAATTTTAGATAAACTGATCAAGTTAAATGTACCAAGCAATTTTTATTCAGCGTATTCCAAAGGAAGCACTATGAAAATATTTACTCTAGCGGCCGCTGCCGCTACCTTGTTGACCCTGGCCGTGCCAGCCAGCGCGCAGTTTGCCAAACCCGAAGACGCCATCAAATACCGGCAAAGCGCCTTGTTTGTGATGGGCCAACATTTTGGCCGCGTCGGGGCTATGGTTACAGGCCGCGCACCATTTGATGCCAAAGTAGCGGCTGACAATGCCGAGGTAGTTGCCAGCATGGCCAAGTTGCCTTGGGCTGGATTTGGCCCCGGCACAGACAAGGGTGCTGTCAACAAAGCCAATCCTGAAGTCTGGAGCGAGCAGGCCAAGTTCAAAGAGGCCGGCGACAAACTGATCGCTGAAAGCACCAAGCTGGCAGCTGCAGCAAAAACCGGCAACTTGGACGCTGTCAAAACAGCATTCAATGCCACAGCGGCCAGTTGCAAAGGCTGTCACGACGTGTACCGCGGCCGCTAAAACTTGATAAGTAGCCCGCGCTAGGGGCTCGCACTGTTGTGCTTTAAGACTGAGCCAGCAGCTTCTCAATCAAGAGATGAAGTGCGGTGAAATCCGGCTCGCCGATGTACTGCTTGACAATCTCACCGCGTTTATTCACGAGATAAGTGGTGGGTGTGAGCTTGACATCACCCCAGGCTTTGGCGACTTCACCGGTGTTGTCAATGGCCACCTTGAAAGGCAGCTGGCGGGTCTCGGTGTAATTGACGACATAGCTGGGCGGGTCATAGCTCATGGCCACAGCCAGCGTGTCGTAACCCTTGGCTGCATATTTTTGATGTGTGCTGATCAACTTGGGCATTTCAGCGACGCAGGTCACACAACTGGTCGCCCAGAAATTCACCAGCATGACCTTGCCCTTGAAGTCGGCCGTGGTTTTTTTGCTGCCGTCGAGCAACACAAAAGTTGATTCAGGCGCAGCTTGCGCATTGGTGCAAGCTTGCAAGCCAGCCGCTAAGGTCGCAAGTATCACCAGCCCCAAGGCCCAGCGGAGCAAGCCGGGAAGGCCACTGCGGTGGCGTATGTGGTTGGCGTTCATGCAGCGCAGTCTAGCAAGATGCGGGTCAGCTCTGTCGGGGCGCTGATCATCGGATCGTGGCCGGTGGCCATCTCAAGTACCTGCGCGTCACGCGCCCAGGCGCCCCCCCAAAAGGCGGGGTCTTTCACGCGCAGCCGGCTGGGCTCAATCGTTGCCAATGCAGGTGCTGTGCAATTAATGAAAGTACGGGGCGTTGCGGCAACACGCTGCACGTCAAAATCCAGTGGCATGCGGTAGGTGTGGCCGGGGTGCGGTGTTTGCCGGCGCAGCACCCAGGCATGGTCGGCGTCATGCAGTCCGAAAACGACCGGGTCTGGCGGCGGAAAACTGAAATTTACACACGCTGCCGCCGCATCCAGTCGTTGCGTTTGGGTCGCTTTGGCTTGCGTGCTGCTCCAGCTTTCGCCGGGTTTGGGCACCACGGCATCCACATAGACCAGGTGTTTAAGCCGCTCACCCATACGGTCAGCGATGGCCGTGCCCAACATGCCTGCATAGGAGTGAACAGCAAGCACCACATCGCTCAACTCTTCGGCCTCTATCAGTTGGCGAATGTCCTCAATATGTGTTTCGAGCGTGATGCCAGGAGACAGCAAATGCGACCGCTCGCCCAATCCGGTGAGCGTGACGGCATGCACGCGCTGGCCTTGCTGTTGCAGAGCGTGGCTCACACGCCGCCAGCACCATGCGCCGTGCCACGCACCATGAACCAATACAAAATTCGCCATCAGATCACCTGCTTGATTTTCAAGTCAGCCACCTGTTCTGCGCTGTAGTGCAGCACCTGGCTGAGCACTTCTTCTGTGTGCTGGCCCAGCAGGGGTGGGGGTAGATCACTGCGAACAGGGGTGGCGCTGAGTTTGAGTGGGCTGGCCACCAGGCGCAGCTGGTCCTTGAGCGGATGCGGCCAGGATGTGACCATGGCGCGCGCTTCGACCTGCGGGTCGGCAAACACTTCGCCCAGGTTGTTGATAGCACCGCAAGGCACTTTGGCCGCTTCCAGTGCGGCAAGCCAGTCTGCCTTCCCGCGCGACTTCATCACCACCTCGAGCTGCGGCACCAGCTGCGCGCGGTTCAGCACACGGTTGCTGTTCTTGGCGAACAAGGGGTTGCTGGCTAGTTCCGGCACGCCGGCGACGGCGCAAAACTTGGCGTACTGCGAGTCGTTGCCCACCGCCAAAATGAGATGGTCTTTGTCGCCCGCTGCGTTGGGCGCCACTTCAAACACCTGGTAGGGCACGATGTTCTGGTGCGCATTGCCGACACGGCCCGGCACCTTGCCGCTGACCAGGTAGTTGGCGCCCAGATTCGCCAGCATAGCCACCTGGGTGTCAAGCAGCGCCATGTCCACTTGCTGGCCTTCGCCGGTTTTCTCTGCATGGCGCAGCGCCGCCAGAATGCCGACCGTGGCGTACATGCCGGTCATCAGGTCAGCCACGGCCACGCCGACTTTTTGTGGGCCGCCGCCCAAGTCGTCACGCTCGCCGGTCACGCTCATCAGCCCGCCCATGCCTTGGATGGCGTAGTCGTAACCGGCGCGCTCGGCGTAGGGGCCGGTCTGACCGAAGCCGGTGACCGAGCAGTAGACGATGCGCGGGTTGATGGCCTTGAGGCTGGCGTAGTCCAGTCCGTAGCGCGCCATGTCGCCGACCTTGAAGTTCTCGACGAACACATCGCAGTGCAGCGCCAGTTCGCGAATCAAGGCCTGCCCGGCCGACTGCGCAATGTCACAGGTGACCGAGCGTTTGTTGCGGTTGGTGCCCAGGTAGTAGGCGGCTTCGCGCGTTTCTGCGCCGCTGCTGTCATGCAAAAAGGGCGGGCCCCAGCTGCGCGTGTCATCACCGGCGCCGGGGCGCTCGATCTTGATGACATCGGCCCCCAGGTCGGCCAGGGTCTGGGTGCACCAGGGACCGGCGAGCACGCGCGAGAGGTCGAGGATGCGGATGCCTTCTAGTGAGTTCATGGTCGTCATTTTGCCCTCTGAGTGTTCAGACTGTGCAGGGAAGGGGCTCAAAAATGCATTGCCTGTAAAGTTCAGGGCTTAATGCAGGCCCAGATCCGGGTCGACACGGATCGCCCATTTTTTTGTAATAAGTCCATTCATGACATTTTTTCTTGCTTATCGTGCTCTTGCGCTGGGCCTGTTGGTGGCGCTGGCCGGCTTGTTATCGACAGCTTGCAGCCCCACCCTCAACTGGCGGGAGGTGCGTTTGGATGCTGGCGTGAGCTTGCTGCTACCCTGCAAGCCTGACAAGGTGCAAAAGCAAGTGCCCTTAGGGCCTGAACCCACCACCTTGACCATGCTCGGTTGCGAAGCCGGCGGCGCCACTTTTGCGGTGGCTGTGGCCGAGCTGACGGATACTGCCCAGGTGTCCGGCGTGCTGAGCCAGTGGCAGGCCATCACCTTGAAAAACATGAAAGCGGCGCCTTTGAGTGATCCGCCCGCTTTGATCAAGGTGGCGGGCGCCGATGCGAGCCCGGCGCCGGTGTGGCTGCAGGCCCAGGGCCAGCAAAATGATGGCAGCGCAGTGCAGAGTCGCGCGGCTTACTTTGCCAAAGGCGCCCGGGTGGTTCAGGTCGTGATGTACGCACCCAAAATCAACCGGGATGCAGCGGATACCTTTTTCACCAGCCTGCGAATCGAATGATGCTGGTCAAAGGCGCATGATCTGCCGCTGGAACTTTCACCCCATAAACTGGCCGGCGCCGATAACGCCACAACTACATGACGCTCGCTAACGCCCAAACGCTGACCGCCTCAAAAGAAGGGCTTGAAACTAGGACTGCCGTCTGGGTGTTCCTGGCCTTTGCTGCCGCTTACTTCTGTTCGGGGTTGGTGCGCGCGATCACCGCCACACTGTCGCCGGTGCTGACGCAGGATTTCAGTCTGCAGGCGCGCGACCTGGGACTGCTGGCGGGCGGCTACTTTTTGGGTTTTGCGGCCATGCAGTTGCCGCTGGGCAGCTTGCTGGACCGCCAAGGCCCCAAGCGTGTGATCCTGTATTTTTTATCGCTGGCGGTTTTAGGTTGCCTGGCCTTTTCGCTTGCGACGACCTTTGCCTGGCTGCTGGCCTCCAGGGTGCTGATTGGCATGGGCGTCAGTGCTTGCCTGATGGCCCCGCTCACGGGCTACCGGCGCTGGCTGAGCAGCGATGCGCAGCTGCGCGCCAACTCCTGGATGCTCATGACCGGCTCGCTCGGATTGCTGGCCTCGACGCTGCCGGTGCAGTGGCTCATGCCCTTGACCGGCTGGCGCCCTATGTTCTGGATTCTGGCTGCGTTGACCGGGCTGTCGATGCTGTTGATCTGGTGGTTGGTGCCGGCCTGGGGGGATAGGGCCCCCACACACCCCTCTGCGCGTGACTCGCTCCCCCTCGAGGGGGTTGCTCCGCCTGGGGGCGGTCCGGCCGCGGAGCTGGCCCCCACGCTCCCCGCTGCTTCAAACTACGCTGAGATCTGGCGCAGCCGGTATTTTCAGAAAATGTCGCTCTTGGCGTTCTTCAATTACGGCGGCTTTGTGGCAATTCAGACCTTATGGGCCGGACCGTGGATGGTGCGCGTGGCCGGCTACACGCCACTCGAATCAGCCACCGGCCTTTTTTATATCAACGCTGTCATGCTCGTGACATTCTGGGCTTGGGGCATGCTGAACCCGCTATTGGCGCGCAAAGGCTGGAGCGCCGAGCGCTTGATCAGTTGGTGCCTGCCCGTGAGCATGTTGGTACTGGCGGTCAATATCGCCGGCGGCAGCCAAACCGGCTGGTTGGGTTGGGCCTTGTTTTGCATGTGCTCGAGTGTCATGGGCCTGGCGCAGCCAGCGGTGGGCATGGCCTTTGCACCCGCGCTGGCCGGTCGCGCGCTGTCCGCTTACAACCTCTTTATTTTTGCCGGCATTTTTGTCATGCAGTGGGGTATAGGCCTGTTGGTAGACGCCTTTAAGGCCGCTGGTCTGAGTGAAGTGGCCTGTTTTCAAGCGGCCATGGGCGTCGTTATGTGTTGCTGCGCCGCCTCATACGCCTACTTCCGCTGGGTGAAGGCTGATAATTCACCGCAATGAACGGTATTCTCATCATCGCCCACGCGCCTCTGGCTTCTGCACTGCGCCAATGTGTGGCGCATGTTTTCACAGATCACCCTGAGGCCGTGGCCGCTTTGGATGTTCAGCCCAACACCCCGCCTGAGGAAACCCTGGCGCAGGCGCGCATCATGCTGGCGCAGCTAGGCACTTCCCACGCTTTAGTGCTGGCCGATGTCTTTGGCGCGACACCCTGCAACGTGGCGCAAAAACTGGTCGATGGCGTGCACTCCAAGCTCATCACCGGCGTCAACGTGCCCATGCTGCTGCGCACACTTTCTTACCGCAATGAGTCACTCGATGCCCTGGTCGCGCGCGCCTTGATGGGCGCCACTCAGGGCGTGATGCAGGTGGCCATCACTGCCCCGCAAAACCAGAACCGGCGAAACCATGATCAAGACCAGCGCGACCATCAGCAATAAATTGGGCCTGCACGCCCGCGCCTCTGCCAAGCTGACCAAGCTGGCGGGCAGTTTTCCGTGCGAGGTCTGGATCAGCCGCGGCGAACGCCGCGTCAACGCCAAAAGCATCATGGGCGTGATGATGCTGGCCGCCGGCCTGGGTGCCACGGTGGAGCTGGAGACGAACGGCGTTGACGAACAAGCTGCCATGGACGCGTTGCTGGCCATGACGGCGGACAAGTTTGGTGAGGGGGAGTAACTTGTTGGCCCCCACGCTAGTCGCTTCGCGTACTGCGCTGCCCCCCGAGGGGGTTGTCCCGCCTTGGGGCGGCCCGGCGGCGGGACTGTTGGCCCCCACGCCTGCTGTTGCGCGTACTGCGCTGCCCCCCGCGGTTAGTCAAGACACTTGGGGTGGCGCATGACTTTTTCGATTCATGGCCTGGCGGTTTCGCGCGGTATTGCCATAGGGCGGGCGGTGCTGGTGGCGTCGAGCCGTGCCGATGTGGCGCATTACTTTGTTCAGGCCACTGGCGTCCAGTCAGAGATTCAGCGGGTTCGTGATGCGCGCAATACCGTGGTTGAAGAGATTTCGCGCCTGCAACGCGACTTGCCGGCTGACGCGCCGCATGAACTCGCCGCCCTGCTGGATGTTCATCTCATGCTTTTGCAGGACGAGCAACTCATCACTGGCGTCAAAGGTTGGATTTCGGAGCGGCATTACAACGCCGAGTGGGCCCTGACAACGCAGTACGAGATGATCGCGCGCCAGTTCGACGAGATGGAAGACGAGTACCTGCGTGAGCGCAAAGCCGACCTCGAGCAAGTGGTCGAGCGGGTGCTGCGCGCCATGAAGGGCGTGGCTTCGCCGGTGCAGCTTAAAAATCAAGGGACGCGCAAACAGCAGAAAGAGCTGTTGCACGACGACAAACTGGACGTTCCGCTGGTGCTGGTCGCGCACGATTTGTCACCGGCCGATATGTTGCAGTTCAAGCAGAGTTTGTTTGCCGGCTTTGCCACCGATGTGGGTGGACGCACTTCGCACACAGCCATCGTCGCGCGCAGCATGGACATTCCGGCGGTGGTCGGCGCGCGCAGCGCCAGCCAGCTGATCAAGCAGGACGACTGGGTCATCATTGACGGCGATGCCGGCGTGCTGATCGTCGATCCCTCGCCCATCATCCTGGCCGAGTATGGCTTCAAGCAGCGACAAGGTGCACTCGAGCGCGAGCGACTGAACCGCTTGCGCCACACGCCGGCTGTCACGCTCGACGGTCAAAAAGTCGAACTGCTGGCCAACATTGAAATGCCCGAAGACACACTCGGCGCGATCCAGGCCGGCGCCGTCGGTGTCGGCTTGTTCCGCAGCGAGTTTCTGTTCATGGGCCGCATCGGTAACTTGCCTGACGAGGAAGAGCAATACCTGGCCTACCGTCAGGCCATCGAGGGCATGCAAGGTCTGCCTGTGACCATCCGTACGGTGGACATTGGGGCTGACAAGCCCTTGGAGCGCCACACCAAGGCGCAAGAGGCACACCTGAACCCGGCGCTGGGCCTGCGCGCGATCCGCTGGAGCCTGGCCGACCCGCCCATGTTTTTGACACAGTTGCGCGCCATCTTGCGTGCTGCTGCGCATGGGCAGGTCAACTTGCTGGTGCCCATGTTGGCGCATGCCTCTGAAATCCGGCAAACCATGTCTTTGATTGATCACGCGCGCGCCTCCCTGGACAACAAAGGTCAGGCGTATGGGCCGGTCAAGCTCGGCGCCATGATCGAGATACCGGCTGCCGCTTTGACGCTCAAGCTATTCCTCAAATATTTTGACTTTTTGTCCATCGGAACCAACGACCTCATTCAGTACACACTGGCGATTGACCGCGCCGATGAGGCCGTAGCGCATCTTTACGACCCTTGCCATCCGGCCGTGCTCAGGTTGGTGGCAGACACCATTGCCGAGTGCAATGCGCAAGCCAAGGGCATCAGCGTGTGCGGCGAAATGGCGGGCGACGCCAACATGACGCGGCTCTTGCTGGGGCTGGGTTTGCGTAGTTTCTCTATGCACCCCTCGCAGATCCTGTCGGTCAAGCAGCAGATCTTGCGGGCCGATGCCGGCAAGCTCCAGGGATGGGCGCAAGGCGTTTTGGCCAGTGAAGACCCGGCTTCTTTGCTGTAAGCGGCTATCGGGCCCGAGTGCCCAACAAAGCGGCAAGCATGATCATCAGCGCCGCTAGCGTAATGCTCCAGCTCCACTGCCGACCGGTCACCACGATCAGCAAGGCTGTCGAGCCCAGCGGCGTGAGATAACTCAAGATACCGATTTGCCGCGCGTCGCCCAGCTTGAGCGCTTTGTCCCACAGATAAAAAGCACCGCCCAGCGGGCCCAGCCCCATCAGTGTCAGCAGCAAGCCGTCACGCAAGCTCAGGCTGGTCGGCGCTTCCAGCGCCCAGTGACACAGCAAGGACAGCGCGCCAGACACCAAAGCGAACAGGCCGATTGCAGCGGTCGGGAACGCGGCCACACGTTGCGTCAAAAGTGAATAACTAGCCCACATGAAAGCCGCCGCCAGAGCGGCCAGATAACCGGTCACCGTGCCCGTGCCGCCCGGCACAAGCGCGGCGGCGACACCACCCGCAGCGCCCAAAATAGCCAGCGCCGCACCACCAAAGCCAAGCAGCGCCGCACCCAGGTGAATGGGACGCAGCGGCATGTTTTTCAGCAAGGCGGGCGCCAACACCACCATCAGCAAGGGCCACAGGTAATTGATTAAATTGGCCTCTACGGCCGGCGCCAGGCGCAGCGCCATGAACAGCATGAAGTGGTAACCAAACAAGCCGTAGATGCCCAGCGCCAAGGTCGAAAGCGGTACGCGCCATTGGCGCGGGTCACGCAGCACCTGCGGCAGCGCCAACAGACCGCCGATCAGCAGTGACAAGCCTGTCAGCAAAAAAGGTGGCAGGTGCTTGAGCAGCACACCCAGCGAAGCCACTGACACCCACAGCGCAATGGCCCCGAGTGCGAAGAGCAGCGCTTTCACTTCACGGCGTTCGAGGCCGCTGCCGCTTCTGCAGCGGCATGGGCCTGCTGGTCAGCGTGGTAGCTTGAGCGCACCATCGCGCCCACAGCGGCGTGTGAGAAACCCATTTCGTAAGCACGGGTCTCGAACATCTTGAAAGTGTCCGGGTGCACATAGCGGCGCACCGGCAGGTGCGAACTCGAAGGGGCCAGGTACTGGCCGATGGTCAGCATGTCGATCTGGTGGTCACGCATGTCCTGCATCACTTGCAGGACTTCTTCGTCGGTCTCGCCCAGGCCGACCATGATGCCGCTCTTGGTCGGCACGCCCGGGTGCAGGACCTTGAATTTTTTCAGCAGGTTCAGCGAGAACTGGTAGTCGCTGCCGGGGCGCGCTTCTTTGTACAGGCGCGGCGCGGTCTCCAGGTTGTGGTTCATCACGTCGGGCGGCGCCGAGGTGAGGATGCCCAGTGCGCGGTCATCGCGTCCGCGGAAGTCGGGCACCAGCACTTCAATTTGCGTGCGCGGTGACAGCGCGCGTATGCGCGATATGCAATCGACAAAATGCTGCGCGCCGCCGTCACGCAAGTCGTCCCGGTCCACGCTGGTGATGACCACGTAACTGAGCTTGAGGGCGGCGATCGTCTTGGCCAGGTTGTCCGGCTCGTTGATATCCAGCGGGTCGGGCCGGCCGTGGCCGACATCGCAAAACGGGCAACGGCGCGTGCACTTGTCGCCCATGATCATGAAGGTCGCTGTGCCCTTGCCAAAGCATTCGCCGATGTTCGGGCAGCTGGCTTCTTCGCACACCGTGTTGAGTTTGTTCTCGCGCAGGATCTGCTTGATCTCGTAAAAGCGCGTGCTCGGGCTGCCGGCTTTGACGCGGATCCAGTCGGGTTTCTTGAGCACCTCGGCGCGCTCGACCTTGACCGGAATTCGCGAGAGCTTGGCCGCCGCCTTCTGTTTGGCCAGCGGGTTGTAGTCCTGCTGGCTTTGGGCTTCGCGGACGACCGGGTTGCCGGTTTCGGGTGTGCTCATGGTGTTTCTCGGTTGTGCTCGCTGGCGCGTGGCGTTCAGCGCTTCAGGGCGCCAGGTAGCTGCTGAGCTTGTGACCCAGCACCTCGGCCGCTTCCTGCCAGCTGGCCGACACCCCGATTGTAGAAAGGTCTATGGTCTGCAGCCCGGCGTAGCCGCAAGGGTTGATGCGCGAGTAGGGTTCCAGGTCCATCGCTATGTTCAGCGCCACCCCGTGGTAGGTGCAGTGGCGGCTGACCTTGATGCCCAGCGCGGCGATCTTGCCCAGGCCTCTGAACGGGTCGGCCGGTGGGCGTGGGCCGGTCAGCGCGGCGTGCGCATGCGGGTCGTCCAGCCGCACATAAATGCCCGGCGAGCCGGCTAAGCGGTGACCCGTCACGCCAAAGTGCGCCAGGGTTTTGATCACTGCTTCCTCAATCCGGTAGACATATTCCTTGACGTAATAGCCGGCGCGCTTCAAATCGATCAGCGGATAAGCCACCACCTGGCCGGGTCCGTGGTAGGTCACCTGCCCGCCCCGGTCACTTTGCACCACGGCAATGTCGCCGGGGTTGAGAAGATGGTCGCTCTTGCCGGCCAAGCCTTGGGTAAAGACAGAAAGGTGCTCGCAAATCCATAGCGCGTCAGGCGTGCCGGCGTCGCGCGTGGCGGTGAACTCCTGCATGGCCGCAAAGGTGCTGGCGTAGTCCACCAGGCCAAGCTGGCGTGGCGCAAGACCCATGTCAGCGGGCCGGACTCACAGCACCACCTTGACCATCGGGTGCGTGGACAGGGTGCGGTACAGCTCGTCGAGCTGCTCACGGCTGGTGGCGGTGACGGTGATGGTCACGCCCAGGTATTTGCCGCCCTTGCTTTCGCGCAGCTCAATGGTGCTGGCGTCAAAAGCCGGGTCAAACTGGCGGGCGATCATGCTGATAGCGTGCACCAGGCCGTCGACTTTCACGCCCATCACCTTAATTGGAAACAAGGAGGGGTATTCGATCAGCGACTCTTGTCGCGCTGCCGGCTCAGGTGGCTGGACGCTCATGCGAAGGCGTCTTTCTTGACCTGCTGGTAGCCCGCATACAACTTGTCATAGACGAGGCCCGGCAAGCCGGTGCCGACGGGCAGGCCGTCCAGCCGGGTGATTGGCAAGACCTCTTTGGTCGCCGAACTCAGCATCAGCTCGTCGGCGGCAAACACTTCTGCACGGCTGATGCGGCGCAACTCAAAGCGCAGACCGGCGGCGCGGCACAGCTCTTCAATCAGGCCGTAGCGTATGCCTTCGAGCACCAGGTTGTCTTTGGGCGTGCCTAACACGCAACCGTCCTTGACCACCCAGACATTGGAGGCAGCAGCTTCGCTCAGCATGCCATCGCGAAACATCACGGTTTCCGTGGCGCCCACATCGGCACTGATCTGTCGGGCGAACACCGCGCCCAGCAAGCTGGTACTTTTGATATGCCCCTTCGCCCAGCGGAAGT
>JBIKHX010000228.1:0-4252 GCA_044361945.1 Polaromonas sp.
CGCTCAGGGTGAAGTGGTAGAGCGGGCCGTCGGCGTTCGGCCAGCGCCCGATCAGCGTGGCGGTGAAGCCGCCGTCCATCTGCAAGACCGCGCCGGGCAGCGGTTTTTTGCTGACCTTCATGTGCGCGGCCACTTCCAGCCCCTGGCCGCTCTCCAGCACCCGCTCGATCAGCAACTCAAGCCGCCCGCCGCTGATTTTCTGGCCATACAACCTGGCCTTGACCACCTGCGTGTCATTGAACACCAGCAGGTCGCCGGGGTTAAGCAGCTCGGGCAACTCGGCAAAGCGCCGGTCGATGGGCGTGGCCTGCCGGCCGTCCAGCAGGCGCGAGCCGCTGCGCTCGGCGGGCGGGTGCTGGGCGATCAGTTCGGGGGGCAGGTGAAAGTCAAAATCAGCCAGCGTGAAAACGCGCTGAGGCTCAAGAGGGGAAAGCAAAGTCATGCGCTTGAGGGCCGGACGGGCCCGTTCCAAGTTGAAGAGAAAAGAAGTCGAGCCGCGATTTTGGCACGGCAGCGGCCCCATGCCGCAAAGGCACAATCAGCGCATGCCCGCCGACCTGCCCAACGCGCCCCCCGGCCCCAAGCCCAAGCCGGCGGAAAAATCGCAGGCGCAGAAACTGCTCGACAAACTGGGCCTGTCGCGGCCTATCGATCTGGCGCTGCACCTGCCGCTGCGCTACGAGGACGAGACCCGCATCACCCGGCTGGCCGATGCGCGTGACGGCGATGTGGTGCAGATCGAAGCCGAGGTGACGCATTGCGAAGTCACTTTCAAGCCGCGCCGGCAACTGCGCGTGAAAGTGGACGACGGCAGCGACAGCTGCGTGCTGCGCTTTCTCAACTTTTACCCGGCGCACCAGAAAACCCTTGCCGTGGGCGCGCGCGTGCGTGTGCGCGGCGAGTTGCGTGGCGGCTTCATCGCGCGCGAAATGGTGCATCCCAGCTTCAAGCTGGCCGGCGGCGAGTTGCCAGCTGGCCTGACGCCGGTGTATCCCACGGTGGCTGGCTTGCCGCAAACCTATTTGCGACGCGCCGTGCAAAGCAGCCTGACGCGCGCCGACCTGACAGAAACGCTGGCGCCTGCGGCTTTGACGACTCTGCCGTCCGGGCCGCGGGCGCTGCTGGGCTTGCGGGAGGCCTTGGAGTTTTTGCACTATCCAACGCCCAACGTGGCGCTGGCCGCGCTGGAAGACCGCAGCCACCCGGCCTGGCAGCGGCTCAAAGCCGAGGAGTTGCTGGCGCAGCAGCTTTCGCAACTGGAGGCGAGACGCATCCGTGCGGCCATGCGCGCGCCGGCGTTGCACGCTGCGGGGCCTTCGGGTAATTCGCTGCATGCGCAGTTGCGCCAGGCCCTGCCCTTTGCGCTGACTGCCGCTCAGGAACGCGTGGGCCACGAGATCGATGCCGACCTGCAAAAAAGCCTGCCCATGCACCGACTTTTGCAAGGCGATGTGGGTTCGGGCAAGACCGTGGTGGCGGCGCTGGCGGCGGCGCACTGCATGGACGCCGGCTGGCAATGCGCGCTGATGGCGCCTACCGAAATTCTGGCCGAGCAGCACTTTCGCAAACTCATCAGCTGGCTGGAGCCGCTGGGCATACAAACCGCCTGGCTGACCGGCAGCCAGAAAGCCAAGGAGCGGCGCGAGGCGCTGGCCCTGATCGAAAGCGGCGCGGCCGCCCTGGTGGTCGGCACGCACGCGGTGATTCAGGACAAGGTACGCTTCAAGAATTTGGCGCTGGCCATCATCGACGAGCAGCACCGCTTTGGCGTGGCACAGCGCTTGGCGCTGCGCAGCAAGATGACAGCCGGAGGGCAGGAGCCGCACCTCTTGATGATGACGGCCACGCCGATTCCGCGCACGCTGGCCATGAGTTACTACGCAGACTTGGATGTCTCGACCATCGACGAGTTGCCGCCCGGGCGCACGCCTGTGGTGACCAAGGTGATCAGTGAGAGCCGGCGCGAGGAAGTGATCGAGCGCATACGCAGCCAGTTGGCTGAGGGCCGGCAGGTCTACTGGGTCTGCCCGCTGATCGAAGAAAGCGAAGCAGTCGACCTGACCAACGCCACCGAAACGCACGAAGCGCTGACAGCGGCGCTGCCCGGGACGACGGTTGGCCTCTTGCATTCGCGCATGCCGCCGGCCGACAAAAAAGCCGTCATGGCGCAGTTCAACGCGTGCGCGCTGGGCGTGCTGGTCAGCACCACGGTGATCGAGGTGGGCGTGGACGTGCCCAACGCTTCGCTGATGGTGATTGAGCATGCCGAGCGCTTCGGGCTGAGCCAGTTGCACCAGCTGCGCGGCCGTGTGGGCCGCGGCGCGGCGGCCTCAGCTTGCGTGCTGCTGTATTCGACGGGCTACGGCCCGCGCCTGGGCGAGACGGCGCGCGCGCGCTTGAAGGCCATGGCCGAGACGCAAGACGGCTTTGAGATCGCCAGGCGCGATCTGGAGATTCGCGGGCCCGGCGAATTTTTAGGCGCGCGGCAGTCGGGCGCACCCTTGCTGCGCTTTGCCGACCTGGCGACCGATGTTGAGCTGTTGGCCTGGGCGCGTGAGAGCGCGCCGCTGATGCTGGACCGGCACAACGCGCTGGCGCAGCGCCACATTTTGCGCTGGCTGGGCGGTAAAGCCGACTACCTGAAAGCTTGAGCGACAAAGCAGGACAATCAGCGCATGACCCTCACCGAACTCAAATACATCGTGGCCGTGGCGCGCGAAAAGCACTTCGGCCGCGGCGCCGAGGCTTGTCATGTGTCGCAGCCGACCCTGAGCGTGGCGATCAAGAAGCTCGAGGAAGAGCTCCAGGTCAAACTGTTCGAGCGCAATGCCAACGAGATCACCGTGACGCCGCTGGGGCTGGAGATCGTGCGCCAGGCCCAAAGCGTGCTGGAGCAGGCCGACAGCATCCGCGAGATCGCCAAGCGCGGCAAAGACCCGCTGGCCGGGGCTTTGCGCCTGGGCATCATCTACACCATCGGTCCCTACCTGCTGCCTGATCTGGTGCGCCAGAACATCACACTCAGCCCGCAAATGCCCTTGATGCTGCAAGAAAATTTCACCGTCAAGTTGCTTGAAGAGCTGCGTACCGGCGAGATCGACTGTGCCATTCTGGCCGAGCCTTTTCCCGATACCAACCTGGCGATCGCGCCGCTGTATGACGAGCCTTTTGTGGCCGCCGTACCCAGTGATCATCCCTTGGCCGCGCGCAGCAGCATCACGGCTGAAGAGCTCAAGCAGCAAACCATGCTCTTGCTGGGCAATGGCCACTGCTTTCGCGACCATGTGCTGGAGGTTTGCCCTGAGTTTGCGCGTTTTTCCAGTGGCACCGAGGGCATCAGCAAAAGTTTTGAGGGCTCTTCGCTGGAGACCATCAAGCACATGGTGGCCGCTGGCATGGGCGTGACGCTGGTGCCTCGCCTGAGTGTGCCCAAGGGCGAACTGGCGGCTTTGGGCAGTCCTGCGAAAGCGCGCAAGGGGGTCAAGGCTGTGACCACCAAAGGCGCGCCATCAGACGAACCCTCTTTCATTCGCTACCTGCCTTTTGAAGGCCATGTGCCCACGCGCCGCGTGGTGCTGGCCTGGCGCCGCAGTTTCACGCGTTACGAAGCCATTGCCGCGCTGCGCAATGCCATTTATGCCTGCGAATTGCCGGGCGTCGCGCGGCTGTCCTGAGCGCAGTACGAGCCGCCTTCACGTCCCTCACCGCCCCATGTCGTCTGAGTTGCCCGCTACCCCGCCACCCGGCAAGCTCGCCCTGTACTTGCAGTTGATCCGCTGGGACCGGCCGGCTGGCTGGCTGCTGCTGCTGTGGCCCACGCTGTCGGCCCTGTGGATTGCCGCCGGTGGCTTTCCGGGCTGGCATTTGTTGACGGTGTTCACGCTGGGCACCATCCTGATGCGCAGCGCCGGCTGCTGTGTCAATGACGTGGCGGACCGCGACTTTGACCGCCATGTCAAACGGACCGCCGGCCGGCCTGTTACGCGCGGCGCTGTGTCTGTCAAAGAGGCACTGCTGTTGGGTGCAGCGCTGGCGCTAGCGGCCTTTGCTTTGGTGCTGACCACCCAGCGCGCAGCCGTGCTGTGGTCCTTTGCCGCATTGGCCGTTGCCATCTTGTACCCCTACGCCAAACGCTATGTCGCCATGCCGCAAGCGGTGCTGGGCGTGGCTTTCAGCTTTGGTATCCCGATGGCTTTTGCGGCGGTGCAGGGCCAGGTGCCAGCGCTGGCTTGGGTGCTGCTGCTGGGCAATC
>JBIKHX010000229.1:0-4228 GCA_044361945.1 Polaromonas sp.
CGCCTGGACAAAAAACGTGGTGCGCGACCAGGCCATCGTCAAGCTCGAATGGCTGCAGGAACTCGGAGAAGGACTGATCGCTTTGGCCGGCGCTCAAACCGGTGCGGTGGGTCAGGCGCTGCTGCAGGGTGACCAGGCGCGTGCAATGGAATGCGCGCTGTACTTGGCTGGTATGTTTCCGCACCGCTTTTATCTGGAAGTGCAACGTGCCGGGCGTGCCGATGACGAGCGTCATGTGCTCTCTGCGGTGCAGCTGGCTGCACGATTGAAACTGCCGGTGGTGGCCACGCACCCGGTGCAGTTTTTGACCAGCGACGATTACGAGGCCCACGAAGCGCGTGTGTGCATTTCGGAAGGCGAGATCCTGGGCAATGCGCGGCGCGTGCGCAAGTTCACGCGCGAGCAGTACTTCAAAAGCCAGGCGCAGATGAGCGAGTTGTTCGCTGATATTCCGTCGGCGCTGGCCAACTCGGTTGAAATTGCCAAGCGCTGTAACCTGGAGCTGGAGTTGGGCAAACCCATGCTGCCCGACTACCCGACACCTGAAGTCGATGGCGTGCGCCTGCCGATTGAAGCTTACTTTCGCCATGCCTCTCACGAGGGACTCAACGGGCGCTTGCTGCACCTGTACCCCGACGAGAAGCTGCGCGAGGAAAAACGTCCCGAGTACGTGGCGCGCTTGGACTTCGAGATTCAGGTGATTCTCAACATGGGCTTTCCCGGCTACTTTTTGATCGTTGGTGACTTCATCAACTGGGCCAAGAACAACGGCTGTCCGGTGGGCCCCGGCCGTGGATCGGGTGCCGGCTCTCTGGTGGCCTATTCGCTGCGTATTACCGACCTGGACCCGCTGCAATACAACCTGCTGTTCGAGCGTTTTTTGAACCCCGAGCGGGTGTCCATGCCCGACTTTGACATTGACTTTTGTCAGAGCAACCGCGATCGCGTGATCGACTATGTCAAGGACAAGTACGGCAAAGAGGCGGTCAGCCAGATCGTCACCTTCGGCACCATGGCGGCGCGCGCAGTGATTCGCGATGTGGGCCGCGCGCTCGACTTTCCTTACGGCTTTTGCGACAGCATCTCCAAGCTGATCCCCAACAAGCCGGGCCAGGCCGTGTCGCTGCAACTGCCGCCGGCGGACCGCGATAAGAATGACAAGACGGTTTATGCGGTGGAGGCCGAGCCGATTCTGGCCGAGCGCGAAAGCAAGGAAGAAGACGTGCGCACGCTGTTGGAGCTGGCACGCAAGCTCGAAGGCCTTACGCGCAATGTTGGCATGCATGCCGGCGGCGTGCTGATCGCGCCGGGTAAGCTGACCGACTTTTGCCCGCTGTATCAGCAGCCCGGCAGCGACTCGGCGGTGAGCCAGTACGACAAGAACGACGTCGAGGCGATCGGCCTGGTGAAGTTTGACTTTTTGGGCCTGGCCACGTTAACAATTTTAGAGATTGCGCGCGAGTTCATCATGCAGCGCCACGCCGGCCAGGAAAATTTTGCTTTTGAAAACCTGCCGCTCGACGACGCCAAGGTGTACCGCCTTTTTGCAGAAGGCAAAACCGAGGCCGTGTTCCAGTTTGAAAGCAGCGGCATGCAGCGCATGCTCAAGGATGCGCGCCCCTCGCGCCTGGAAGACCTGATCGCGCTCAATGCCTTGTACCGCCCCGGCCCGATGGATTTGATACCGACCTTTGTGGCGCGCAAACAAGGCCGCGAAGAAGTGGTCTACCCCCACCCTTTGGTGGCCGGGATGCTGTCTGAGACTTACGGCATCATGGTCTACCAGGAGCAGGTGATGCAGACCGCACAGATTCTGGGCGGCTATTCCCTGGGCGGCGCTGACATGCTGCGCCGTGCCATGGGCAAAAAAGACGCCGACGAGATGGCCAAGCACCGTCAGATCTTTCGCGACGGTGCGGCCAAGAACGCCATCAATGAAGTCAAGGCCGATGAAATCTTTGACTTGATGGAGCGCTTTGCCGGCTATGGCTTCAACAAGTCGCACGCCGCGGCCTACTCGCTGCTGGCCTACCACACGGCCTGGCTCAAGGTGCATTACACGGCGGAGTTTTTCTGCGCCAACATGACGGTGGAGATGGACGACACCGACAAGCTCAAGGTGCTGTTTGGGGACGCCGTCAAAATGGGCATCAGCTTTGAGTCGCCGGACGTCAACCGCGGCAACTACCGCTTCGAGCCCATCACCGACAAGAGCATCCGCTACGGCCTGGGCGCCATCAAGGGCACCGGCCAGCAAGCCATTGCGGCCATGGTCGCGGCGCGCGAAGAGGGTGGGCTGTTTACCTCGCTGTATGACTTTTGCGTGCGCGTGGACAAGTCTAAGCTCAACAAGCGCACGGTGGAGGCTCTCATCAAGGCCGGCGCTTTTGACAACCTGCACCTGAACCGCGCCGAGCTGCTGGCTTCAGTGGACCGGGCTTTTGAGTTCGCTGCGGCCACCCAGGCCAATGCCAACCAGGGCGGTCTGTTTGACATGAGCGACTCGCACGCCGCCAGCACGCAAGAGCCACCGCTACTCGAAGCCATGCCTTGGGGCGTGAAGACGCGCCTGATGCATGAGAAAACCGCTATAGGCTTTTACCTGTCGGGCCATTTGTTTGACGAGGTCGAGCTGGAGGTGCGCCAGTTTGCCAAACGCAAGATTGCAGACTTGATTGATTCGAGAGAGCCGCAGCTGATCGCTGCCATCGTCACCGACCTGCAAGTCATCAATGGCCAGCGCGGCAAACTTGCGCTGTTCAAACTCGATGACAAGACGGCAGCGATAGAAGCCACTGCCGACGAGGCGGTGCTCAACGCGCACCGCAACCAGCTGCGAGACGACGAGCTCGTGATCGTGCAAGCCAGTTTGCAACCCGATCGCCGCGCCGGTGGCTTTCGCCTGAAGGTCACGCAAGTCTGGGACCTTGAAGAAGCCCGCTGCCGCTTTGGCAAGTACCTGCGTGTGGCTGTCAATGGCAGCGCGCCGGACGTGGCGCGCTTGGTCAAAGACTTTCCGCCCCGGCGCCAAAGCAGTGAGCAGGGCGAGCAGGTGCGCGGCCTGTCTGTGCGCCTGAGCCTGCGCCGGCAAGGCGCCAGTGCAGAGCTGCAACTGGGCGAAGCCGCCAGGTTCTACCCCAGTGATGCCGCTCTGGCCAGCTGGATGGCGCAAGCGGACCGCGGCTTGGTACAAGTGGTGTACGAGTAAGCCCTCATTCCTGCGCCCCTTCAGTCCTTAGGTCGGAACTCGATGATCAGGGGTGTCGGCACCCGGCCGTCGGTGTCGCGCGGCATGGTTTCTGTCCGGATGATGGCCTTGATAACGGCATCATCCCAGGCCTTGTTGCCGCTGGATTTGACCAGGCGCTGGCTGGTGATGGTGCCGCCCGGCGTGGTGCGTACTTCGACTTCGGCGACCGGGTTGCCGGCGATGTCTTCAGTGAAGACGATGTTGGGTTTGACCTTGGCGCGTACCTTGCTGCCGTAACTGGCCGATGGGCCGCTGGCTTTCTGGGCTGAGCCCTTGGCGTCTTCCGCACCAGTGGCTCCGAGTTGGGCGTTCATACGCTCCAGGTTTTCTTGGCGTTGTTTGGCCTCCAGGGCAGCTTCTTTCTTGGCTAGTTGCTCTTTTTGAGCAGCCAGTTTTTTGGTTTCAGCTTTGGCTTCGTTGGCCGCTTTGGTTTTAGCTTCAGCGAGTTTTTTGGCCTCTTCTATTTTTTTGGCTTTTTCAGCTTTTTCTGCCAGGGCCTGGCTTTTCTTTTTCTCGTCGGCCAGGCGTTTTTTCTCGCGCTCGATGGCAATGTCCGCATCGGGTACAGCTTCGGCCTTGGGCGGCGGTGCTGGCGGTGGGGGTGCGGGTGGCGCTACCGGCGCGGGCGGCGGCGGGGGTGCCTCCAACGGCGGTGCTGCTTCTTGCGGCAAGGCGGACCAGAGTTCGGCTTCGAAACTCAGAGTCAGGTCTTTGCTTTTCCAACTCACGCCCCAGGTCAGCGCGACGAGTAGCAACAGATGCACCAGCATGGCCAGGCCGAATGCGCGCAGCGCACCCGGTTCGGCGCGGGGCGCAAGGTCTGAGCGGTCATCGACAATGGGCATCTGGGGCAGGTGCTTTTACTTTTTGCCGCTTTGCACCGACAGACCGACACGCAAAACACCGGCGCGTTGCAGCGCATCCATGACATCGACCACGGTTTCGTAGGGGATGGATTTGTCTGCGCTGATCACCACG
>JBIKHX010000230.1:0-4205 GCA_044361945.1 Polaromonas sp.
AGGGTTGCAGCGCTGTCAAAGCTCAAGCGGGCGTCTACCTCGGTCGACACCCTGCCGGGAATCAGCGACAAAATTTCGCAGCCAAAACGCACCAGCAGGCGGTCCATCACTTCGTCCAAAGGCTTGCTGCGAAAGCGCGTGACCTGCTCTTGCATCAGCGGTTGGTAGTCAGCTTTTTGCACCGCCTTGAGGATCAGCGAAGGGTTGGTGGTGGCGTCTTGCGGCTGGAACTGGCCCAGCTGTTTGAAGTCGCCGGTGTCGGCCACCACCGTGGTCAGTTGTTTGAGCGCGTCGAGTTGGTTCATGGTTTGATTATGCGGGTCGGATTTGAGGGCGCCGCCCATGGCATGCGCAAAGGGATTGATTTTTAAAATTTTACGGTAATTTGATTACTTAGACCGACAACGTGATCCCCCATAGCTAGCCAACATTTTTAAATAAGTCTAGCCAGCCGCATCAGCCAGCAATTGCACCTGCGCCATGACGCCACAATGGAACTAAGTTACCATCCCTGTACTTTCTTTTTTGATGTGCATTGGCACGGTGAACAACCCCATGAGTTTTGATCTCGTTTTGTTTGGTGGCACTGGCGATCTGGCCTGGCGCAAATTGATGCCGGCTCTGTTTCAGGCTTTTCGCCACGGCTCCTTGCCCTCTAGCGGCCGGATCATCGGCGTGGCGCGTGACGACCTGTCTGACGACGCGTACCGCGCCTTCATCAAAGCCCGCTTTGACGAAGTCGAGCTCGACAAGCGCCCGAGTCAGGATGAGTTTGCACGCTTTGCGGCCATGCTCAACTTCCTGCGTCTGGACGTCACAAAGCCCACAGATTTCGCCCGACTCGCTGTGATGATCAAAGCCCGCCAGGCAGACACCGTGCTCATGTACGTGGCCACAGCGCCCGGCTTGTTCACGTCGGTGGTCGAGCAGATCGCCGCTGCCGGCCTGAACGGCCCGGCCGCCCGCGTGGTGCTTGAAAAGCCGCTGGGCCATGACCTGGCCTCCAACCGCGCCATCAACGAAGCCGTGCGCCGCGTGCTCAGCGAAAAGCAGGTGTTTCGTATCGACCATTACCTCGGCAAACCCTCGGTGCAAAACCTGTTTGCACTGCGCTTTGGCAATGCTTTGTTTGAGCCCCTGTGGCGGCGCGAGAACATTGCCAACATCCAGATCACCATGTCTGAAGACCTGGGCGTTGAAAAGCGCGGCGCCTTTTACGACCACACCGGCGCGCTGCGCGACATGGTGCAAAACCACGCCCTGCAACTGCTCTGCGCCATCGGCATGGAGCCGCCCATCAACGCCCATGCCGACGCCATCCGCGACGAAAAGCTCAAGGTCTTGCGTGCCCTCAAGCCCTGGACCCCAGAGACCTTGCAGCAACATGTGGTGCGCGGCCAATACGCCAGCGGCAGCAGCAACGGCACAGCGGTGCGGGCCTACACGGACGAGCCCGGCGTAGCGCCCAACAGCCAGACCGAAACCTTTGTGGCCCTGCGCGCCGAAATCGCCAACTGGCGCTGGGCCGGCGTACCTTTTTACATACGCACAGGCAAACGCCTGGCCAGCCGTGATGCGCGCATCGTGGTCAACTTCAGGCCGACGCCGCACGCGATTTTCAGCACGCCGGCGGGCGCGGCCAACCGGCTGGTCATCAACCTGCAGCCCAAAGACGGGCTGGAGCTGCACCTGCTGGCACAAGGCGCCGACAAACGCCTGGCCAGCGGCCAGCGCAGCAGCACCCAACTGGCGCCCGTGCAGCTTGATTTGGACTTTGACAAACGCTTTGGCTCTGAACGGGTTGGCGCCTATGAACGCCTGTTGCTCGACGTCATCGAAGGCCGTTTGAACCTGTTTGTGCGCAGCGACGAGCAAGAAGAAGCCTGGCGCTGGGTCGAACCCATTTTGAACGCCTGGCGCCAAGACAGCCAAGGCCCGCGCCCCTACGCCGCCGGCACCTGGGGCCCGAGCGCGGCCAGCGCGATGATCGCTAGAGACGGTTTTTGCTGGAGTGAGGAATGTTAGCCCCCACGCTTGTCGCTTCGCGTACTGCGCTGCCCCCCGAGGGGGCTGGCCTTGCTTGGGGCGGCCCGGCGCTGCGGCCTCTGTTAGCCCCCACGCTTGTCGCTTCGCGTACTGCGCTGCCCCCCGAGGGGGCGCTGCGCCTGCGGGCCGGCGAAGCCGGACCCGCGGCCCAGGCTGGTGGTGGGCAGTCGCAATGGTTTGGGGGCTGGGATGCTTGACCGCATCAAAGCTTGCCTGCCATCGTTGGCTCCGGCTGAGCAGCGGGTGGCCAAGCTGGTGCTGAGCGACCCGCGGGCGTTTGCTAATTTACCGATCAGCGCGCTGGCTGAGCGCTCGCATGTGAGCAAACCCACTGTGGTGCGCTTTTGCCGCAGCTTGGGTTATGACGGCCTGAGTGACTTCAAGCTCAAGCTGGCCGGTAGCGTGAGTGAAGGCGTGCCCTTTATTCACCGCAGCGTGGACTCCGACGACAAGGTCAGCGACGTGGTGGTCAAGGTGATTGACAACACCGTGTCGGCGTTTTTGAAGTACCGCAACGACGCCAGCACTTTTGCCATCAGCAAAGCGGTCGACGCGCTGCTGCTGGCCTGCCAGACCGGCAAGCGCATCGAGTTCATTGGCGTGGGCAACTCCGGCATCGTGGCGCAAGACGCGCAGCACAAGTTTTTTAGGCTGGGCGTCAACACCATCGCCTACAGTGACGGCCACATGCAGGTCATGAGCGCATCTCTGTTGGGTGCAGGCGACTGCCTGGTGGTGATCTCCAACTCCGGCCGCACGCGCGACCTGATGGACGCCACCGACATTGCCCGCAAGAAAGGCGCCACCGTCATCGTTATCACGGCCAGTGGCTCTCCATTGGCGGCCGCCGGCCACGTGCACTTGTCGGCAGACCACCCTGAGGGCTATGACCGCTACAGCCCCATGGTCTCGCGCCTCTTGCACCTGATGATCATCGATATCTTGGCCACCACCGTGGCCCTGCGCGTGGGCAGCCCCAAATTACAACCGCTGCTGCAAGACATGAAAAACAACCTGCGCAACAAACGCTACGCTTGATGCAGCGCCGCGTCAGCGCCCGGCTGTGCTGAGCTCCACCGGGCCATACCAGGCCTGCGTGCTAGCGCGGGTGTTGTCGGTGTCTGTCATGATGCCCACCGCCATCAGCCGCCCCGGCTCTTCGCCAAAGGCGGCTATAAAGTCGGCGCGTATATCGCGCTCATAGTCCAGCCAGCGGTTCAGCCGGTCCGGCCCTGACTCGAGCACCAACTTGCGAATACGCTCGGTGCGCGAGCTTTTCAACACCGTGCCCGGCACATGGTGGTTGCTCCAGACGTACATCAAGGTGGCGTAAGGCATCTCTTCGCCGGTCAGTGTGCGGGCCAGCTCAGAGAGCATGTGGTCACGCTGCGACATGCGCGAACGGTTGCCGTCAAAAGCCAGCACCAGGCGGACGGGAGAGTCTTCTTTTTCACGCAGGCCCAAGTCTGCGCCCGCTATTAAGCCAGGTACTTTCCAAGAAAAGCGCAAACCTGCGAGCTGCGCTGGATCAATGCTCACAATTTTGCGCAGCATGCTGACCGAGCTGTTGGAGCGAACACCCATGGCCCGCCGGCCATCGACTTGCAGGTAAGCAAACTGGTTGGCCGTTTTGCCCGGAAAAGTCAGGTGCTGCCAGCGGCTGGCAGCGCTTTGTGCCTGCTCCGCTCGCAGTGCATCACTCACAGAGGCCATGTCCCAGGGCGTTGGTGCGCGCAGCGCTTGGGTAGCGACATCTGACTTCGGCCCATGGGCACAAGCGCCAAATAAGCCGGTCAGCAACACACAAGCCCAAACGCGCCAAGCGCGGCCATGCTGCGCGCGGGGCGTTGGCGCCAAGTCCAGCGCTTGCTGCTGAAATATTTGCTTAGGCATACGGTTCTGAACTGTCCACCATTAAAAAACCCCGCCATGTTGCCACAGCGGGGTTCTAGGTCTCAATCATCAGCTGACTTGCGTCAGCGTCAAATTAGAACGAGTGAGTGACGAGGAGTATTGTCTCTTTAGCGGTAGCCTTGGCAACAGTGCGGCTCAGCTTGTTGTAGACAGCTTGAACGCTGGTACGCTTGCTGAGGTCGTAGCGGTAGCCAACGAACATCTGCTTGGCATCATCACCACCAGCACGAAGGTTGGTCGCAGCG
>JBIKHX010000231.1:0-4188 GCA_044361945.1 Polaromonas sp.
CGGTCGCGGCAAGGGCGGCGGCGTCAAGCTCGCCCGCAGCATCGAAGAAGTTAAAAAGCTGGCCAGTGAAATCCTGGGCATGCAGCTCATCACGCACCAGACCGGCCCTGAAGGCCAGAAAGTGCGCCGCCTCCTGATTGAAGAAGGCGCGGACATTAAGAAAGAATATTACGTGTCGGCCGTGACTGACCGTGCGACGCAAAAAGTCGCCATGATCGTCTCCAGCGAAGGCGGCATGGACATCGAGGAAGTGGCGCATTCCACCCCAGAGAAAATCATCACTGACTTCGTCGATCCTGCCGCTGGCCTGACCACGGCGCAGGCGCAAAAGCTGGTGGCCGGCATTGGCGTGCCGCAAGCCTCGCAGGCCCAGGCCATCGACGTGCTGCAAAAGCTCTACAAGGTCTATATGGAGACCGACGCTTCGCTGGTCGAGATCAACCCGATGATTCTGGAGGGCAACGGCAACATCAAGGCGATTGACGCGAAGTTCAATTTCGATCCGAACGCGCTGTTCCGCCACCCTGAAATCGTCGCTTACCGCGACCTGGACGAAGAAGACCCGGCCGAAGTCGAGGCTTCCAAGTTCGACCTGGCTTACATCAGCCTGGACGGCAACATCGGCTGCCTGGTCAACGGCGCCGGCCTGGCCATGGCCACCATGGACACCATCAAGCTGTTCGGCGGCGAGCCGGCCAACTTTCTGGACGTCGGCGGTGGCGCCACGGCCGAGAAGGTCACCGAAGCTTTCAAGATCATGCTCAAGAACCCGGAAGTCAAAGGCATTCTGGTCAACATCTTCGGCGGCATCATGAAGTGCGACACCATTGCCGAAGGCGTGATCACCGCTTGCAAGGCTGTGAACCTGTCGGTTCCGCTGGTGGTGCGCATGAAGGGCACCAACGAAGACCTCGGCAAAAAAATGCTGGCCGACTCCGGTTTGCCCATCATTGCCGCAGACACCATGGCTGAAGCAGCGACGAAGATCGTCGCCGCTGTCAAATAAGCCCGGCCCCACGTCTACCGATCAGGAAAACTCATGTCGATCTACATCAACAAAAATACCAAAGTCATCACGCAGGGCATCACCGGCAAGACCGGCCAGTTCCACACGCGCATGTGCCGTGACTACGCGAATGGCAAAAACTGCTTTGTGGCGGGCGTCAACCCCAAGAAAGCCGGCGAAGACTTCGAAGGCATCCCGATTTTCGCCAACGTGAGCCAGGCCGCCCAGGCCACGGGTGCCACGGTATCGGTGATCTATGTGCCGCCTGCCGGCGCAGCGGCCGCCATATGGGAAGCTGTTGAAGCCAACCTGGACCTGGCGATCTGCATCACCGAAGGCATTCCCGTTCGCGACATGCTCGAAGTACGCAACCGCATGAAAGCCAAGGAAGCCGCCGGCGGCAAGCGCACGCTGCTGCTCGGCCCCAACTGCCCCGGCCTGATCACGCCTGAAGAAATCAAGATCGGCATCATGCCCGGCCACATTCACCGCAAGGGCCGTATCGGTGTGGTCTCGCGCTCCGGCACGCTGACTTACGAAGCCGTGGCGCAGCTCACCGAAATCGGTCTGGGCCAGTCCAGCGCCGTCGGCATTGGCGGCGACCCGATCAATGGCCTCAAGCACATCGACGTGATGCGCGCCTTCAATGAAGACCCGGACACCGACGCCGTCATCATGATTGGCGAAATCGGCGGCCCCGATGAAGCAGAAGCGGCCATGTGGTGCAAAGCCAATATGAAAAAACCTATCGTCGGTTTCATCGCCGGCGTGACGGCGCCTGCCGGCAAGCGCATGGGCCATGCCGGCGCGCTGATCTCCGGCGGCGCTGACACGGCTGACGCTAAGTTGGCGATCATGGAAGCTTGCGGTTTCACGGTCACGCGCAATCCTTCCGAAATGGCCAAACTTCTCAAGGCCATGCTCTGAAACAGTTTCACGCTGGATAAGCATTAGTACGAACGCAGACTGGTTCTGCGTTCGCCTACACTCTCTTGAAATATAAAAGCGCTTGGTTGGCGCTTTTTTTTAATTCATAACAAGGGAGTCAACCATGCTTTTCGGCCTCGATTTTTCTTCGCCTGTCTTTTGGAGCGCCTTCGGCTCCATCTTGCTAGCCAATATTGTTTTGTCTGGCGACAACGCCGTCGTCATTGCCATGGCGGCCCGCACGCTGCAGCCGGTACAACGCAGCAAAGCTATTTTTTGGGGCAGCGCCGCCGCCATCGTCATGCGCATCGTGCTGACCATCGTGGCTATTCAGTTGCTGACCCTGCCTTACCTCAAACTCATCGGTGCGGTGCTGCTGGTCTACATCGGCGTGGACTTGCTGCGCGGTGAAGACGAAGGCGACGGCGAAGGCAAGGAGATCAACGGCATGGCCGCGGCCATACGCACCATCCTGATCGCTGACCTGGTGATGAGCCTGGACAACGTGCTGGCCGTGGCCGCCGCCGCCAAGGGCAATGTGCCTCTGCTGGTGATGGGCTTGCTGGTGAGCATTCCGCTGATCATCTTTGGCGCCACACTCTTGACCAAGGTGATGGAGCGCTTTCCGATCATCATCACGGTGGGCGCTGCCTTGCTGGGTTTCTTGGCCGGTGAAATGCTGCTGACCGACCCTGCTGTGGTTGACCAGATCGGTGCAGTCGGCGACATGACCTTGACCATAGGTGGCTTGCTGGGTGCTGCGCTGGTGGTGGCCTTGGGCACCTGGATGAATCGCTTGCACAAGCCAGCTGACGCAGATCAATGACTTAAGCCTGCCTTCAAATGCGCAAAGCACGGCCTGTGGCCGTGCTTTTTTCATGGTGTTGAAATTTTTTTGAGCAAGACGTCAGGAAAATGTTTCAATAAGGTATTTGGCGCTAATCCAGTCAGGAGTATCTAATGAAAAACGCCTCAGCTAAAGGC
This sequence comes from Polaromonas sp., assembly GCA_044361945.1. Taxonomy (GTDB): domain Bacteria; phylum Pseudomonadota; class Gammaproteobacteria; order Burkholderiales; family Burkholderiaceae_C; genus Polaromonas. The sequence continues at coordinate 2,918 of JBIKHX010000231.1, forward strand.
TTTACTTTGATCGAGCTGATGATCGTGATCGCCATCGTCGGCATTCTGGCGGCCGTCGCGCTGCCGCGCTACCAGGAGCACACGGTGCGCGCCAAGGTGGCTGAGATGATCCTGGCCGCACAGCCTGGCAAGCTGGCCTTGGCGGAAAGTGTGCAGACCCACAGCGCCATGCCGGCGACCACGGCCCTGGTGCTGGAACCGGTGCAAACCACCTATGTGTCTAGCGTGGCTTACGCTTACGGCAGCCAAAGCGCAACGGGTGCAACGGGCATCATCACGGTCACCGGCAACACAGACACGAATTTGAGCGGCAAAACGCTGGCGCTCACCGCAAGCTACGACGCGACCAATGGCCAGCTGACCTGGGTCTGCGCGACGGGCAGCAATAACGGGATTCCCGCTAAATTTTTACCGGCCAGCTGTAAGAGCAGCAGCTAAGCCCCGGCAGCGCTCAGTCAGCGGCCAGCATAGGGCCCAGCACAGCGCCCGCATCAGCGACGCCGTCCAGCGCCATCACCTTGCGGGTCAGCTCGATGGCTCGGGCTTTCCCCAAAATGGGCGCCACCAGGTCTTCGGCTTTTTCCATCACTTCGGCGCGTGTCATGGGGTCGTCTGGGGTGCCGCGCACCGCTTTGGCGTGATGGCGTAAAACGCGACCGTCGAGGGTGTGCGCGGTCATGATCACTTGGCGTGGTGGCAGGGCTGTGGTCAAAGCGGGATTCGCCTGCAAATCGATTTTGGCTTTCACCGCCAAAACGGCCTCGTCCAACATGCGTTCATGTTGGTGTGAGGACTCGAAGTTCAGTCCGCCATCTATCAGCGTCAGTGCCACCAGGTGCTGCACATTGATGTTGGGCATGTTGCGGTTGTTGACCAGCTGGCAGCGGTCGTCGGGTAACTCAATCACCAGTTTGTCAAGCTGCGCGGCTGTCAGTCCTTGGCTTTGCATCAGCGCCAGCACCGCGTCTATCGCGCCTTGAATCGGTGAGCCGACGCACCACTTTTTGATGGTGGCCTGCAAAATTTCATAGCGGCTGCCTAATCCTGTCACCAGTTCTTCAGGGCGCGGATCGGTAGAAAAAGCTGAGAAAAAATTGTTCGGTCCGGCCAGTGCATCGGGCACGCCGGTAAAGCCTGCCGCCACCATGGTCGCTGCTCCCATGGCGTTGCGCGCCGGCATGCCGCCAAAGTCAAAGGCCTTTTCCACATGGTGCTCGTCGCGCGACCAGCACTGAACGCCCGAAGCTTGCTGCACCGTATAAGACAACACG
>JBIKHX010000232.1:0-4179 GCA_044361945.1 Polaromonas sp.
AAACGCCGTTCACCGGCAATGATCTCGTACTTGCCATCGTTGGCGCCGCTGCTCAGTCGGCGCACCAGGATCGGCTGCATGATGCCCTGCACTTTGATCGACTCGGCCAGCTCGTAGAGCGCGCCCTCGTCCATGCGTGTGCGCGGTTGGTACTTGCCGGCCACCATGTCGAGCAAGCGCAGCGAGGCGGGCAGGCCCGGGCTGGCGGCGTTGCTGTTTTCTATGGCCTGGCTGGTTTCGCCCACAGTGGGGCCCAGCAGGGCTTGCAAACCGCGGCCCAGGCCTTTGGGTTTTTTGGTGACCATCTTGTTTTTCTTTCTTTACTAAAAAATGGATGCCGGCGCTGCAGCCGGATGTTGGGTGCGCAGTGTTTGCAGCAGGGCCACACCCTCAGACCAGTCGCCCAAAGCGCTGTCGGCGTTGAGGTGGCCGCGCTCACCGGCATCAACCCATTGCGAGCCCCAGGCGTCGGCAAATTGGCGTGCCCGCTCTGCGCTGCAACAAGGGTCGTTTTGGCTGCCCACCAGTACGCTGGCAAATGGCAAGCGCTGCAAAGCCACGGGCGACCAGCTTGGTAAAACGGGCCGCAAGGCCTCGCGCTCGACGTCACCGGGCGCCACCAGCAAAGCCCCCTTCACGAGATGCGTGTTGCGCGAATGCGCGGCCCAGGCCGCCACCAGCAAGCAGCCTAGGCTGTGCGCCACCAGCACGGCGGGTTCGTTTAAACCGAGCAAGACCTCTTCGAGTCGCGCCGTCCAGTCGCCGCGCAAGGGGCGCTGCCAGTCATGCTGCTCAACGCGCTGAAATCCGTGCGCCGTTTCCCACCGGCTTTGCCAGTGCAAAGGGCCGCTGTTTTGCCAGCCCGGAAGAATCAATACGGCACAAGGGTTCATGAAAAAACAATACGCTATTAATTGAGTAGCAACAGGGCCTTTAAAGCAATGGATTTAAGCGGCTTTGCCTCACATGGCCTTGATGCGCTCGATCATCTCGCCAGCAAAGCTCACGAAGGCCTGCGCACCTCTGGAGGCCGGGTCAAACACCACCCCTGGCACGCCGTAGCTGGGCGCTTCGGCCAGGCGCACATTGCGCGGAATGACGGTGTTGAAAACCTTGTCGCCAAAGTGTTGCTTGAGCTGCTCGCTGACCTGCAACTGCAAGGTGATGCGCGGGTCGAACATGACGCGCAAGAGCCCGATGATGGCCAGCTCTTTGTTGAGGTTGGCGTGCACCTGCTTGATGGTGTTGACCAAGTCGGTCAGGCCTTCGAGCGCAAAGTATTCGCACTGCATGGGCACGATGACGCCGTGCGCGCAGCACAGGCCATTGAGCGTGAGCATGGACAAGGATGGGGGGCAATCAATGAGCACGAAGTCGTATTGGTCCGCCACCGCTTCGATGGCCAGGCGCAGGCGTTTTTCGCGGCGCTCGACCTCGACCAGCTCGACCTCGGCGCCGGCCAGTTCGCGGTTGGCGCCCAGCACGTCGTAGCCACAACCGGCGTCCACCAGTTTCTGGCTGCTGACGCGCGCTTCGGCGATAGAGGCCGACTCCAGCAGCACGTCATAAACCGTGAGTTCAAGCTGGCGTTTGTCCACGCCCGAGCCCATGGTGGCGTTGCCCTGCGGGTCCAGGTCGATCATCAGCACCCGCTGGCCGAGCTGCGCCAGACCGGCCGCGAGATTGACCGTGGTGGTGGTCTTGCCCACCCCGCCCTTTTGGTTGGCAACACAGAAAATTTTGGCCATGGGTGCTTGCTCTTAGGATAAGGGGGAATGCGCCGCCGTGCGGGCTTAACGCGACAAGGCCAGCTTGACGCCAAAGCCGATGAGGAAAATGCCGGCGCCTTTTTCAAGCAGCGCCGACATGCGGGGATTCGCGCGCACACGCTCAGCCAGAAAGTGCGTCAGCAACACAGCGCCCAGGCCGTACAAAAAGGTCAGGGCTGCGATGGTCAAGGCCATCACGCCAAAAGTGAGCAGGCCCTGGTGCTGGGTAGGATCAATGAAAAGCGGGAAAAACGCCAGGTAAAACACAATGGCTTTGGGGTTGAGCAAGGTGATCAGCAAGGTCTGGCGGAAATAGTGGCCGGTTTTCATTTTCAGCACGGGTGCGTCGCCCGGTTTGGCCAGCAGCATTTTGGCGCCCAGCCAGGCCAGGTAGGCCGCGCCCAGCCACTGCACCAGGTGAAAAGCCGTGGGGTACGCGGCCATCAAGGCCGACACACCGGCCACCGCGGCCCAGAGCAGCACCTGGTCGCCGGCGATCACGCCGAAGGTCGCGCCCATGCCGCCGGCGATGCCGCCCTTGCCCGTCGAGGTGATCAGCGCCAGGTTGCCGGGCCCGGGAATGGCCAGAAAAACGACGATGGCAATAACAAAAGCGCCGTAATCAGCGACGCCGGCGAATGAGCCGAGCATGAAAATCCTTCTATGAAGCCCTCGAGTTTACGACAGGCTCCGGCCTCGCCAGGTCAACTGGCCTTTTGAAGCCAGATGATGCAGCGCTCTGCAGCCAGCCCGGGCACTGCCAGCGGTTCCACGTGAAACATCGCGACATTTGGCTGCAGCATGGCCAGCTCTTCGGCCGGATGCTTGCCCTTGAGCGCCATCCACACGCCGCCGGGGGCCAACGCCGCCTGCGACCAGCCGGTGAAGTCTGCCAGCGAGGCAAAGGCTCTCGAGCAGATCACATCAAAGGGCTGGGTGATGGTTTCGACCCGGGCGTGCAGTCCAATTAGATTCGGCAGCCCCAGCGCCAGCGCCACGTGTTTGATAAAGGCGGCTTTTTTGCCCACCGTGTCCACACAGGTCACGCTCAGGGTCGGACAGCAAATGGCCAGCACCACGCCCGGCAGGCCGGCACCGGCGCCGACATCGAGCAGGCTGGCGGCGCTCAGGCCCCGACCCTGCAAATGCTTTTGCAGCGGCGCGACCGCCGCCAGACTGTCGAGCAAATGGTGCGTCAGCATCTCGGCCGGATCGCGCACGGCCGTCAGGTTGTAGACCTTGTTCCACTTGCCGATCAGGATTTGGTAGTCGAGCAAGGCCTGAACCTGGGCGTCTGAAAGACTCAAATGGAGCGCATCCAAACCGGCGCGCAACACCACCTCAGCCTCTTTGCTCACGTGTCAACCTTGGCCGGCTGGGCCGCGATGGGCTGGGCCACGGCGCCTTTCCAGAGGTTTTTTTTCAGGTGGACCAGCAACAGGGAAATGGTGGCCGGCGTGATGCCCGAGATGCGCGAGGCCAGGCCCAGGGTTTCGGGGCGGTGTTTGGCCAGCTTTTGCCGCGCCTCAATACTCAGCGCGGAAACCTGCAAATAGTCCAACTCGGCAGGCAGCTTGAGGTTTTCATAGTGGGCGGCGCGCTCGACCTCGGTCTTTTGCAGGTCAATGTAGCCGGCGTACTTGGCCACGATCTCGATCTGCTCGATCACGGCGGCCAGCATGTCCGCGGGCATATTGGTTTCACGTGAAACGGCCGGATTGGCGCCCGCGGCACCGGCGCCCAAGGCGGCCAACTCGGCGCTGACAAAGCGCCCGCCGTCCAAAGACATGAGGCCGGCGTAGTCCACGTCCGGACGTCTAAGCAGGTCCAGCAGATTGTATTCGCGCTCGATCGCCTTGCCCAGCACGCGCTCTGCTTCAGCCACGGGCAGGTTGTTAGGGTTGACCCAGAGCGAGCGCAGGCGTTCGGTTTCACGTGAAACAGCGTCTCGCTTGCGGTTAAAGGCGTCCCAACGGGCATCGTCCACCAGGCCCAGCTCACGGCCTTTTTCGGTCAGGCGGGCGTCGGCGTTGTCTTCGCGCAGCATCAACCGGTACTCGGCGCGGCTGGTGAACATGCGGTAAGGCTCGGTCACGCCCTTGGTGATCAGGTCGTCCACCAGCACGCCCAGATAAGCCTGGTCACGGCGCGGCAGCCAGGCTTCCTGACCGCGGCATTGCAGCGCTGCGTTGATGCCGGCAAACAGGCCCTGCGCCGCCGCCTCTTCATAGCCGGTGGTGCCGTTGATCTGGCCGGCAAAGAACAGGCCGCCAATGGCCCGGGTTTCAAAGCTGCTTTTGAGCGAACGCGGGTCAAAATAGTCGTATTCGATGGCGTAGCCCGGGCGCAGAATGTGGGCGTTTTCCATGCCGGCCATGGAGCGCACCAGTGCGTACTGAATGTCAAACGG